>NZ_CAXCAM010000003.1:0-123903 GCF_963980585.1 uncultured Ilumatobacter sp. | reverse complement strand
GTAGCCAAGAAGGCTCCGGCGAAGAAGAAGTAGTGACCCTCGGTCACATCTGAACACCGTCTGGGAGGCCTTCGGGCCTCCCATTTGGGTTTTCGCCCCAGGTGAGTGTCAGCCTGGATTGCGCCGTCCCGACCCGTTTGGCCGCCGGAAGGACCCTGTCAGAGGCTCGTGATGAGCTTGTACACCTCGGCGGCGCCCAAATCGTGCGGTGCTCCCAAGCTTGACAAGCGATCGTTGATGCGGACGCGGAATGCGTCGAGTGCGCTGTCATCCACTGCCTTCATCGTCGACTCAAACTGGCTCTCATGGGCGAGAAGCGCGTCCAGCTTGGTGTCAACGTGGTCACTGACGTCCTCGACATGGTCGGGCTCGTCGGCTTCCCAGAGCAACAGTGCGTCAGGCCGGTGGTGCTCCAGGCCGTGCTCGGGGAAGAAATGAGGATCACGCGACGCGACGATGCCTTCGCAGGCCAATAAGCCCGCGTGGCGATGGTCAGGGTGCAGGCGATATCGCTTCCATGGGTCGTGGCCGAGCACGACCTGCGGTCGGATCTCGCGAATGACGCGAGCAACCTCACCGCGCACGGCGAGCGTGCTGTCCAGTTCGCCATCGACGTGACCGAGGAATCGCACCTCGCCAGCGCGGTCCGGTGACGAACCAGCGAGCCGCAGGGCGGCCTCGCGTTGTTCCAGTTGGCGACGCGCGGCCAAGGCAGCAACGTCCGCATCGACGTCCCACGTGCCCTTTGAGCCATCCGTGCACACGAGATGGTGGATCGTGCAGCCATCGGCCGCCCACTTGGCCAGCAGCCCGCCACAGCCGAACTCCACGTCGTCAGGATGGGCGCCGATTGCGAGCGCCGAAGTAGGCGTTGCAAAGTTGCGGGTGTAGTTCGAGACCTCACCATTGTTCGCCAGCTTCACGTCGGGTTGACCGGGTTCGTTCGCAGCCATATCGGCAGCGCCTCCTTGATTCGGGGATGGGCGAGATCGCCGGGGGTGTCGACGTCGAGCGAGAGGTCGTGATCGGTACGAACCTCGACGGCGATGCCGAGTGCCTGAGCGGCTTCGAAGTGACGGTTGAACGAGCCGGGCCCATAGGCGGCAACGATTGCATCGGTGAGTGGGAACGACAGCACGTTGGTGCCGTCGCGGCGCCGATCCGGCACCAGCGTGACCGTTCCAGCACGAGCGACTGTCGGCAGCATCGTTGGGTGTGGCAGATCTGCATGGGAGATGATGACCTGGTCATAACCGGCGTCGGCGATGGCGGCGACCCCGTCGTCAATGGCGCCGTTCAATCCCAGGCCCGGCCCCCAGATGACCGCAGCACCGTGTTCGGCAGCCCAGTCGGCCACGTCGTCGGAGTCGCAGGCCACGAACACGTCGAGCGGATGGCAAGAGCGGACGACTCCGGTCGCCATCCATTGAGCGAGCCGAGCTCGGGTTGGTCCATCGACCACGTCTGCAAGACGACCCTTTGCCGCGTCAAAGCGCTTCACTGGGATCAACGCTGCGACTCGCACCGCACCTGACTGTACGACGCGAGGTCAGACATTCGGCAACTCGCCGATCGCCGGCTGTCGGTCAGGCGCGGCGTTCGGCAACTCCGTTCGTAGCCTGCATGGATGGTCGCACATGCCGTCGAACCGAGCCCGACCGACGATGCTGGGATCACGGTCGGCGTGACCGGCCAGCAGTGGCGAGCGTCTGTCTCGGCCTGGGGTGCGGTGACCCCATGGGCCGAGGAGCGATTAGCGCCGCTCGACTGGGCGGTTGCCGCCGATGATCGCTGGCACCTGCCATCCAAGGAGGCAGCAGTCAGGCAGCGGCGCTTCGACGGCACGCCGGTCATCGAGACGCGCGTCCGTATTCCGGACGGCGACGCGGTGCACCGCGTGTGGTCCGTTGCTGATCGGGGTGGGCTCACAGTGATCGAGATCGAGAACGACTCGCCCCTGCCGTTCGCAGTCGCGTTCTTTGGTCGGAGCGTGCTCACCGAACGATCACCAAGCGATGTGCTGATTCAGGGCATCGACCTCCCGGATGACGCAGTGACGATGCCGATCGCACACCACACGTCGATCCGAGTGGCGATTCCTCATGGGCCGCTCCCGGCCGGGGTCGATCCTCACGCGGTCTCGCTTGCCAGCCTGCCCAGCGCCGCTACGGTCGCCCGCGGATGGTCAGCGCTGACCGACCGGGCAAGCCGGATCGATCTGCCAGACGTGGGGCTCGCCGCCGCAGTCACCGCGGCGCGATGCGATCTGATGCTCGAGGGTCCTGTCCGCGCCGATGACGACCCGATCGGCTTCGTTCTTGACGTCGGGGAACTCGTGCGTTGCGGAGATGAAGCCGAACCATGGCTCGTCGAGATCGTCGGGCCGTTGGAAGCTGTTGCCCGCGGTGACGATCCGCAGCTTCCCGCAGCGCTTGATGCGGCTCACCGGATTGCCGTTCTTTCTGGCGACCGACGTGCCGCTCGCGACATCGCCAAGATGGGAGATCGAGTGTCCGGTCGCATCTCTGCTCCGGAACTGCAACCGTTCTCCGAGCTCGAACGCGGGTCGTCCGCTGGACGCTTCGTGGCGTCGGTTGAACGCCGCCTCGTCAGTGGCGGCGACGTGCTGCCCATGGGCCTGCCGTCGGCATGGCTCGGGGTCAACTTCGAGTTGCACGGGGTCCCGACGTCATCGACATCAACAGTGTCGATTGCGGTGCGCTGGCACGGCGAGCGCCCGGCGGTGCTCTGGGAACAGACCGGAGACCTTCAGCGGCTCACGGCGGTGTCCATCGATGCAGCGTGGTCGGCTGAGAGCCGCATGGGCGAAGGTCTGTGGGACGCACCGCGCTCGGCGCGAGCGACCAACCTGTCGGTGTCGGCTGGCCAACTGTCTGTGACACCGCAGGCTGCTCCAGCATCCCCAGCATCACGGCCAGTAACGGTGGAAGCCGAAGCGGACGCCGCACCGGACCTGCCCGACATCAACCCCGGCGCAGATCCAGACTCGACAAGTTTCTCGTAGGCGACAACAACCTCGCGGCGGTGAGGGCAGGCGGGTTGAAGCTGGCATGATGCGTGGCGATGGCCACTCGCTTCAAGAGTTCAAAGAAGCGGGCGCCGACGCGTGAGATCGAGAAAGAGATGTGGGCCCGTGGCCACGACGTGGTCGTCGGTATCGACGAAGTCGGTCGGGGGTCGTGGGCCGGGCCGCTGATGGTGGGCGCAGCGATCGTGCCTCGGGACACGCGCGTCAACGGCATCCGTGACTCGAAACTGTTGACCGAACGCGAACGCGAGGCGCTCTTTCCCAAGATTGCCGAATGGTGCGTGAGTTGGGCCGTCGGCGCAGCAAGTCAGGAGGAGTGTGACCGTCTCGGCATGTCAGCTGCGCAGAAACTGGCAACGCGTCGGGCTATCGAGTCGCTGACGGTGACGCCCGACGTTGCCATCACTGACGGCAAGTGGGACTTCGTGTCCCCGTCCGTGGCCAACGTCGAGTTGGCCGTGAAAGCGGATCTGCGCTGCCTGAGCGTTGCCGCGGCCAGCGTCCTCGCCAAGGTGGTGCGCGATCGACTGATGCGCGAGCTGGCCGAGTCATATCCGCATTGGTCCTTCGACACGAACAAGGGATACCCCTGCCCTGTGCACAAGGCGGCGATCCAAGGGTACGGCCCATCGGCCATCCACCGGCGCAGCTGGGTCTTCATGGACAACTACAACCCATGGACCGCAATCCGCCGGACGCCACCGGCGGGCCAGACCAGCCTGTTCTGAACGAGCGGCTGGAGATGTTCAGGATCAGCCGGCGAGCGCAGTCAGCCAGCGAAGCACGGCATGTGGGTCGCGGAGGCGGTGTCGAGCGATGGTCGGTGCGGTTCCGACTTTGATCGAGATGTCGTCGCCGCCGAGCACCGCGAAGGCTTCTTCGTCGGTGACGTCGTCGCCGATGAAGACGACGGTGCTGGCATTGATGGTCTGACGAAGTCCGTGCATGGCGGTGCCCTTGCTGGCGTGACGGGCGAAGAGTTCGAGCACATTGCTGCCGGGTTTGCTTGATGCGCCGTCAACGTCAGCGGTCTGCCGCCCGAGATCGGCAAGAGCCTGGCGCGACGTCTCGGGGTTGGCGGTCCGCACGTGGACGGCGACGCTTGCCGACTTGGTCTCGACCCAGGCTCCGGGTCCCGCCGTCGCGGCAGCGTCCTGCGCGAGCACCAGCAACGTGGAGAGTCGCGTGCGTTCCACGTCCGTCAGCGGAAGCATCGGTGTGTCGGCGGCTTCCATGCCGTGGCTGCCGATCAGGTGGACGTGGGAAGGCAACCCGAAGGTCCGCATACTCGCCAGGGCCCGGCCTGAGACCGCCGCAATGGTGACGTCGTCGAGTGTGTCGAGCCGTTCGATCGCGTCCGCTACGCCGTCGAGCAGCCGTGCATCATCGGCATGGTCGACGAGCGGTGACAGCACTCCGTCGATGTCAAGACCGATCACGATCGGCCGCGGCGCTGTGGCCACGCGTTGAGCGAGCTCGACGGCATCGTCGAAGTACAGGTCGTCAGCAGCTTCGCCGTCTCCGTTGGCAGCGAGATGTCCCGCCGTCATGGCCGGGGAGTCGGGGCGACGAGGTCGGCAAGGAAACGGTCGGCCCATCCCTGCACGTCCATGCGTTGCACCTGTTGGCGCAGCCCACTCATGCGTTGGCGCCGCTCGTGGCGATGCATTTCGACGGCGGTGACGATCGCCTGCTGGAGCGCTCGATCGTCATGGGGATTGACGAGGACTGCGTCGGTCAGTTCGTCAGCTGCTCCAGCGAACTCGGACAGCACGAGGACACCATCGCCATCGATGTGCGCTGCGGCGTACTCCTTGGCGACGAGATTCATGCCGTCACGGAATGGAGTCACCAACATGACGTCACCGGCCCGGTAGAGCGCAATCAAGTCGTCGTACGACAGTGTTTGATACAGGTAGTGGACGACAGGGAGCCCGATTCGGCTGAAGCGCCCATTGATCTCGCCGACGAGTCGTTCGATCTCGCGGCGTTCGTCCTGGTAGTGCTCCACAGCTTCGCGAGTCGGCGTGGCAACTTGCACCATCACGCATCGCTCTGGATCGATCTCGCCGGACTCGAGGAGGGCACCGAACGCGCGCAGGCGAAGCCCGATGCCCTTCGTGTAATCGAGGCGGTCGACACCGAGCAGAATCACCTCGGGGTCGCCGAGTCGAGCGCGGATCTGGCTGGTGAGTTTGCGGGTGGCGCGACCGGCGGCCATCTCTTCGACTTCGGCGAAGTCGATCGAGATCGGAAACACGCCGACGGACGCGTGGTGAGTTGGGAGTTCGATGACCCCGTTGCGCTCTTCGACCCCGAGGAGTTGCTGTGCGCAGGCGGTGAAGTTCGCGGCGCCCATTGGACGTTGGAACCCGACCAGATCGCAGCCGAGTAGCCCTTCGATGATTTCGTCGCGCCACGGCAGGCGTGAGAACAGCTCGTACGGAGGGAACGGGATGTGCAGGAAGAAGCCGATGGTGAGATCAGGGCGTTGGCGGCGCAGCATCGCCGGCACGAGTTGGAGGTGGTAGTCGTGGATCCAGACAATCGCGTCAGCGGGTGCGATGTTGGCCAGTGTCACGGCAAAGCGCTCGTTGACGTTGCGATAGGCGTCCCACTGCAGGCTGTCGTAGGTCGACTCCCGAAGGGCATCGTGATACAGCGGCCAGAGCCCGTCGTTGGAGAATCCTTCGTAGTAGAGCTCAACTTCGTCGGCACTGATGGGAACCGGGTGCAGGTTGACGCCGTCGACGCTGAATGGTTCAGCGTTGTCGTCGGGATCTCCGGTCCAGCCGACCCACGTACCACCGGATGATCGCAGCATCGGGAGCAGCGCTCGGACCAACCCGCCGGGGCTGGCGGTCCAGCCGGACTCTGTACTGTCGTCTCGCATCACCGGAAGGCGATTAGCGGCGATGACGATCGGTCGATCGAGCGGAGCGCCGGGGCTGACCTCGCTCGGCTGAGTGGCGGGGGTCGACGCATCGGTCATGAACATGGTCTACCCGATTTCCGGCCAATCGCCCAGCGTGACGCCAGGCGGACGGCTGAACAGCAAGACTGGGCACGGAATGAGTGAACCTGACTACCTCCGCATGATCCTGAACGCTCAGGTCTACGACGTGGCGGTCGAAACGCCGCTCGATGATGCGCCCGCGTTGTCACGCCGCCTCGGCAACGACGTGTTGCTGAAGCGGGAGGACATGCAAGAGGTCTTCTCTTTCAAAATCCGCGGGGCGTACAACAAGATGGCGCACCTCGACCCTGAGGAACGTCGTCGCGGCGTCATCGCCTGCTCGTCAGGCAACCATGCTCAGGGTGTGGCGCTGGCTGCCAATCGACTGGGGTGCGACGCGGTCATCGTGATGCCGTCGACCGCACCGTCGGTGAAGGTCGATGCGGTGCGCCAGCGAGGCGCCGAAGTGGTCCTGCACGGCGAGAGTTACGACGAAGCCTTCCATCATGCGCTCGAGCTGCAAGAGCAGCGTGGACTCACGCTCGTGCACCCGTTCGATGACCCCCATGTCATTGCGGGCCAAGGCACCATCGGCATGGAGATCCTGCGCCAGCACGGCCAACCGATCGACGCGATCTTCGTGGCAATCGGCGGGGGCGGCCTGATTGCCGGGATCGCTGCGTATGTCAAACAGGTGCGGCCCGACATCAAGATCATTGGGGTGCAGCACGACGAGTCGACCGCAATGGCCGACTCGCTGCGCGCCGGCCACATCGTCGAACTCGCCGAGGTCGGCCTGTTCTCCGACGGCACAGCGGTCAAGCGGGTCGGCGATGAGACCTTCCGTTTGGCGCAGCAGTACGTCGACGAGGTGGTGCTGGTCAGCACCGATGAGACCTGCGCTGCGATCAAGGACGTCTTCACGGACACTCGGTCGCTGCTCGAACCAGCCGGCGCGCTGGCAATTGCCGGACTCAAGAAGTACGTGCAGACCACTGAGGTGGCCGATCAGACCCTGGTCGCAGTTGCCTGCGGTGCAAACATGAACTTCACCCGCCTCCGGTTCGTCGCGGAGCGAGCCGACTACGGAGAACAGCGCGAAGCGATCTTCGCGGTGACGATTCCGGAACAGCCCGGCAGCTTCCGACGATTCTGTGAAGTCGTCGGGTCACGCGACGTCACGGAGTTCAACTACCGGATCAGCGACGAGGCCGAGGCGCATGTGTTCGTCGGTATCGCGGCCTCGTCGCGAGACGAGACAGCCGAGCTCGCCGATGCATTCGAGGTGGCGGGTTTCGCCGCGATCGATCTCACCAGTGACGAGTTGGCCAAGGCGCACGTTCGCCACCTGGTCGGGGGGAAATCGGCACATGCATCGCACGAGGTGCTCTATCGGTTCGAGTTTCCGGAGCGTCCCGGTGCACTGCTCCGGTTCCTGACGTCGATGAACCCGGCCTGGAACATCTCGCTCTTCCACTACCGCAACCACGGCGCCGACCTCGCTCGCGTGCTGGTCGGAATGCAGGTGCCGCCGAGTGATGGCGCGGCGTTCGACGAGTTCCTCGAGACGCTCGGCTACCGCTTCTGGAACGAGTCGGACAACCCGGCCTACCAACTCTTCCTCAGCTCCTGACCTGTCAGGCGGACGTCAAGTATCAGATCGTGTCGAGTGCGGCGGCGAGGTCGTCGACGAGATCGGCCTTGTCTTCGATGCCGACCGAGAGGCGGACCAGGTTGTCCGGCACTTCGAGCGGAGAGCCGGCAGCGGACATGTGGGTCATCGCGCCCGGATGCTCGATGAGGCTTTCCACCGCACCCAGCGACTCGGCAAGCGTGAAGATCGAGGTGGCATCGGCGACGCGCATGGCAGCGTCTTTCCCGGCCTTGACCTGAAACGACACCATGCCGCCGAAGTCCTTCATCTGCTTAGCGGCCGCGGCATGGCCGGGGTGATCGGGGAGCTGCGGGTACTGCACGCGCTCGATGGCAGGATGGTCGATGAGCAGGTCGACGATTGCCCGTGCGTTTTCGCAGTGGCGATCCATGCGCACCGCAAGCGTTTTCACACCGCGGAGCAGCATGTAACTGTCGAACGGTGACGGCACAGCGCCCGCAGCGTTTTGCGTGAAGCCGATCTTCTCGGCGAGCTCATCGTTCGAGGTGGCGACGAAGCCGCCGACCACATCGCTGTGGCCGCCGAGGTATTTGGTTGCCGAGTGCACGACGAGATCGGCGCCGAGCGTGATCGGCTGCTGCAGGTACGGGGTTGCGAAGGTGTTATCCACAACGACGATCGCTCCACGTTCGTGGGCAATCGAAGCAATGGCCTCGATGTCGAAGCAAGTCAGGAGCGGGTTGGTGGGGGTCTCCAACCAGATCATGCCCGTGTCGTCAGGCCAGTTGGCTCGCAGCGCGTCGAGATCGGTGAGATCGACGGCAGTCCATGGGTATCCCATTGGACCCCAGACCTTTGCGATCAGGCGGAACGTGCCGCCGTAGGCATCGTTGCCGAGCAGAACACGCTTGCCGCTGCCTTCTGGCGCGACGGTGAGGAGACGCAAGATGTTGTCCTCGGCAGCGAGACCGCTGGCGAACGAGAGGCCGTGGCGGGCCTGCTCGAGCGACGCAATCTGTGTTTCGACGGCGGTCCGTGTCGGGTTGCCCGACCGCGAGTACTCGTAGCCCTTGTGGTTGCCGACGCCGTCCTGGGCAAAGGTGGTCGACAGCGAGATCGGGACGACGACGGCGCCCGTGGTCGGGTCCGGCTCCTGGCCGGCGTGGATCGCTCGGGTCGAGAAGCCCGTCGACATGTCGGTCAGCTTCTCGGTGTCGTTGGGGGTTTGATCAGTCACGTCCGGCGGCGTCCTCTGCAATGGCGGTGAAATAGGAAAGCAGGTCGGTGCGGGTGAGCACACTCAGCGGCCGACCGCCTGAGAGCACCAGCAGGGCTGGTGCAGTTTCGAGCATTTCCACAGCGAGTTCGACCTTTTGGCCGACACCGATCGTTGGGAGCTTGGCGCCCATGATCTTTTCGACCTCGACGGTCATCGCTCCAGGGTCGCGGTGGATGACATCCATCAATTCGAGTTCATCGACCGAGCCCGACACCTCGGCGTTTGCGAACGGTGGCGTGTTCTTGCACACGGGGAGCTGGCTGACGCCGTTGGCGCGCATGATCTCGATCGCCTCGCTGACCGGTGCCGTCGGGTTGACGTACAGGAGGTTCTCGATCGAGGCGTTGCGCGTATCGAGCACGGCTCCGACACACTGATCGCACTCTTTGATGAACCCGAAGTTCATCATCCAGCTCTCGTTGAAGACCGTTGAGAGGTAGCCGCGCCCGGAATCAGGGTTGAACACGACGACCACAGCGTCGTCGTCGGCTTCTTTGGCGACCTTGAGCGCAGCAGCGACCGCCGTCCCGCCGGAACCCCCGATCAGGATGCCCTCAGTTTCGCTGACGTAGCGAGCGGTGAGGAAGCTCTCTTCGTCGCTGATCGGAATGACCTCGTCCCAGAGGTCGCCGTCGTAGGCGGCTGGATAGAAGTCTTCGCCAACACCTTCGACGAGATACGGCCGGCCCGATCCACCGGAGAACACTGAGGTGTCCGGGTCAGCGACGATCAGCTTGATGTCTGGGTTCATCTTCTTGAGAAATCGACCAGTGCCGGTGATGGAACCGCAGGTGCCCGCTCCTGCAACGAAGTGCGTGATGCGGCCGGCGGTCTGCTCCCAGATCTCGGGTCCCGTGGTCTTGGTATGGGCGATCGCGTTGTTCGGGTTCGCGTACTGGTTGGGTCGGTAGGCGCCGCGCTCCTGGGTGAGCCGCTCGGCCACCGAGTAGTAGCTGTCGGGGTCCTCGGGGGCAACAGCGACGTCGCACACCACAACTTCGGCGCCATACGCCCGGAGCAGGTCGACCTTTTCCTTGCCCGCCTTGTTGGTCATGACGAACACGCACTTGTAGCCCCGCTGGGCTGCGACGATGGCCAGGCCGACACCGGTGTTTCCGGATGTCGGTTCGACGATGGTGCCCCCGGGCAGGAGTTCACCGCTTGCTTCAGCCGCCAGGATCATCTCGAGCGCCGGACGGTCCTTCGAGGAGCCGCCGGGATTGGTCACTTCGTGCTTCATCGCGAGGGTGCACTTGATGTCGTGCTCTTCGCTCACCCGCTTCATGCGGACCATCGGCGTCTTGCCGATCAGGTCGAGAATCGATGGCGCAATGTCCATGTCGCCGGGGTCCCAGGCAGAATCGGGAGTGGTCATCGTGTCAGGTTAGTTGTCGCTGCACGGGATGTGCTGTGCCGAGAGTCGGTCAGTTGCCGAGCACGCGATCGACGAAACGACCGACCTTGCCGCCGGATTCTTCAATTTCGTCCTGACCAGCGGGGAGGAGATGCGGGGCTTGCGACGAGAGAAACGCCAGCAGCTGTTTTGCGGACGGATTGACCAGGCTCTGACTGCCGACGACGACCGTCGGGACGGTTTCGTTTCCGTTTGCATGCTGGCGAACCGTCGCAGCATCGTTTGGGTTGTCCCAGATGTTGTGCTCGACTCGTTCGATGCCGAGTTTGTCCAGGCCACGGCGCAGGCTCGAGCAGAATCCGCAGCCGGGACGCCAATACAGGTCGATGTGCTGAGCTCCCGAAGAGGGTGCCGCAGTGGTGTCGTTCGCCGCGTTCATGCCACCAAGCTAACGACGGACCCGTCGCGTCGGTCAGGTGTCATCATGAGTTTCCCGGCTGTTCAGCTGCACCGGACGGCTGGCAGACTGTGCGGGTGAGCAGCACAGCACTTGATACATCCGTCTACCTCGATCGACTTGCCCGGGTACGGACGGCGATGGCTGACCAGCAGGTCGATGCGGTCATGCTCTCGGTTGGTCATGACCTGCCGTACATGACGGGGTACACCGCAATGCCGCTCGAACGATTGACGATGCTCGTCGTGCAGCGTGAGGGTGACCCCACGTTGCTGATTCCTGGCCTTGAGGCTGCCCGTGTGGAACCGCAACCCGGCGTGTTCGACCTGCTGCCGTGGTCCGAGACCGAAGATCCGACGGCCATCGTCGGCCGCCTGGCATCGGGCGCCAAGCGCATTGCGGTCGGCGATCAGATGTGGTCGAGGTTCCTTGTCGAACTGTTGCCACACCTGCCGAATGCTCAGTTCACGCGCGCTGTCGATGTGGTCGGTCCTCTGAGGATGAGCAAGGACCGGGCAGAACTCGACGCGCTGGCCGCCGCCGGCGCCGCCGTCGACAAGATCGCCGGCGAACTCCAGCGCGGCGAGATTCCGCTGGTTGGCCGTACCGAAGCCGAGGTGTCGGCACATCTCGGCCGGCGCATCATCGAAGAAGGTCACCAGGTCGTCAATTTTGCCATCGTTGCCGCTGGCGAGAATGCGTCGAGCCCGCACCATCATCCGGGCGATCGCGTCATCCAGCCAGGCGAGATTGTGCTCACCGACTTCGGCGGCACGATGAACGGTTACTGCTCGGACACAACCCGGTGCGTTTTCACCGGTGACATTCCCGCCGACGTCGCGGAGGCGTACGACGTGCTGTTCGAAGCGCAGGCAGCGGGCGTCACCGCGGCCACTGTCGGGACGGCATGCGAAGACGTCGACCGAGCGTGCCGCAAGGTGATCGACGATGCCGGCTACGGCGACTACTTCATCCACCGCACCGGTCACGGCATCGGCCTTGAGGCGCACGAAGACCCCTACATCGTTGAAGGCAACAAGCGTCCCCTTGAAGCTGGACACGCGTTCAGCGTCGAGCCGGGCATCTACATCCCAGGCAAGTGGGGCATGCGGCTCGAAGACATTGCTGCCGCGACCGACGACGGCCCCGAGCGCTTCAACAACTCTGACCACCACCTCATCTCCGTCGACGCCTGAGTCCACCTGATCGCCGTCATGCGGGCGGCGATGCGACCAGACGGGCTGGTCAGGTGTCGAAGGCGGCTTCGTTGGGAGTAGATGAGTATGCGGTGAGCTCGATCAACAGGTCGCTCCCATCGAAAAGCGCGAGCGCCCCTGACTCGAGTGCGCAGTAGGTCTTGGTGCCTCCCGTGACCGGCACGGCGACGCACAGAGCCGGCTGGCCACCCAATTCGACCTCGGATGCAACCGGGTCACCGATGCGCCGCTCAGCGTCGACCCGCAGGCGGCTGGCCATGGACTGCGCATAAAACTCGCTGGTCAGCAGGACGTCGCTTGTACGCGCCTCGTTGATGATCGCTTCACACGTGTCGCTGACGAGGTCGCACGTGAGCGTTCGGCCGTTGTCGTAGACATAGCGGACATCGTTAATCGTGATCGACCGTCGGCCCGATGATGCCTGGACGACCTTGGCAGCGGAGTCGATGTCTCCCAGTCGGGTCAGAACGGCGTAATCCGCGGTGAACGTCGAAGTTGCGACACACTCGAAGCGGTTCAGCACCTCATCGATCTCGGTTCGACCCGTCGATTCGCCGGGGGCACAGCCGAAGGTGGGCCGCTCGCCGGTGAAGCAGCCGGTGGCTGTTGCCGCGAGCGCCAGGACCACGAGCGTGGAGCGAACGAGGTGACGAACGAGGTGACGAACGTGGTGACGAACGTGACGTGTGCCCGTGGGTTGGGGAGTGGCCATGGCGCGGTCAGCGTACGCCGTTACCCTCCCGAATCGTGATCCGTCTCGACGCTGCAACCGTGCTGCTGCAGTGGGCTTCGGGCGGCATGCTGTTCTGCTGGTTCACCACCCGCCGACGCATCATTTCCGTCGGGTACGGCTGGTTGTTGCGGACCGTCTACCTCTGCTTTGCACTGGGGGCGCTCGCTGCGGGGTTGGCGTTCGGCAGCAACCCGATTCGTGAAGTGTCGTCGGCGCTGGTCGCTGCGGCATGCTTGTTTGCCCTGATCGTCTCCATCATTCGGAAGGACGCAGGCGTCAGTGGTCATGACGCCGAATTCGACCGCCGGTCCGAGCGAGTTGCCGAGATGACAGGCATCGAACGAACGGCCGACAAAGCAGCATCACGCACGGGTCCCGAGTTCAACCCGATCCTTGACCTCGTACCGGCCGTCATCGGCTGTGTTGGTCTCATCGCAGCATCGATCGACGCCGCAGCGGACTCGTCGACGTGGACCCTGATCGTCGCATTGCTGCGTACGTTGATCGGTGCGGCCTTCATCGGTGCGATCAGCGACGGGATGCTGCTCGGTCACTGGTATCTCACGCAGCCCGGCTTGCCCCGTCGGTTGCTCAACGAGATGGTCACTGCGTTGGCCTGGTTGTGGCCACTCGAAGTTGCCGCTCTCTTGCTGCCGACCGGGATGGTCAGCGTGTGGACCGGCGCCGTCGACGATGGCTGGGGTGGCCTACTGGGGTGGATGTGGGCGATGTGCGCGCTCACCACGATCATTCTGGTGATGGTGACCAAGGCAGCGTTGAAGGAGCGGTACTACTCCGCGGTGATGGCTGCCACCGGCTTGTTGTACCTCGCGATTTTGACGGCATTCGGCACAGACATCGTGGCCCGCGCTGTGCTCGACCAAACCTGACGCTCGGTTCCTGTTCACGACGAGGTGGGCCACTGCTGTGCAACACTGGCGCCATGGCCAGGCCGGTGTGGAGCGGAACGATTTCGTTCGGATTGATCGCGATCCCCGTCAAACTCTTCCACGCAGTGCGCAAACAGAATGTCTCGTTCAATCAGCTCGACGAACGCAACATGGCCCGGATTCGCTATCGCAAGGTCAACGCGGAAACCGGCGACGAAGTCACTGAGGAACACATCGTCAAAGGGTACGAAGTGGCCAAGGGCCGCTACGTGGTGGTCGACCCGGATGAGCTCGAACCCTTCATGCCGGTGGCGACCAAGTCGATCGACCTCGAAGAGTTCGTCGACCTTGCAGAGATCGACCCCGTGTACTTCGACACCGCCTATCACCTGGCGCCAGACGGGGTGCCGAAGCCCTACGTCTTGCTTGCCCGCGCAATGGAGCAGAGTGGCAAGGTCGCCATTGGGCGCTTCGTCATGCGCAACAAGCAGTACACCGCCGCGATTCGCGCCGAGGAGGGCCGCCTCGTGATGTCGTCGCTCGCATACGCAGACGAAGTGGTTGACCCGGCCGACATCGAAGAGCTCCAGGGCCTGGATGACGTCGAAGTGAACGGCCGCGAAGTGATGATGGCTGAATCGCTGGTCGCGTCACTCAGCTCCGACTTCGAACCGCACAAGTATCACGATGAATATCGCGAGCAGGTGATGGCCCTCATCCAAATGAAGGCCGATGGCGAGGAGTGGGAGGTGCCCGAGACAGCTGCTGAGAAACCCAACGTCGTCGACATCATGGCTGCCCTGGAGGCAAGCGTCGCCGCTGCGAAGGAATCCCGGGCTCGGCATCCCACCGGAGACCTGCCGATGAGCGTTTCAACGAAGGCAGACATCGCCGCCGCCGCCAAGAAATCCGCTGCGAAGAAGCGTGTCGTCAAGCCGCGCGCGAAGCAGCCAGCCGCCAAGAAGTCGGCGCCCAAGCGTGCGGGTGCGAAGAAGCAGGCGGCCAAACAGGTTGCGCAGAAGACCACCGTCAAGCAGGTCGCCAAGAAGAGTAGGGCCAAGGCCGGGGCGAAGAAATCAGCCTGACCGATGACGGCGCCGATCGAGGTCGACATCGAGGGCCGCAGGGTGCGGTTGACCAATCTCGACAAGGTGCTGTACCCGTCAGGATTTACCAAGGCCGAGGTCGTCGACTACTACGCCCGGATCGCACCGATCGCGGTGCCTCATGTGGCCGGTCGATGCATCACGTTCCGTCGGTTCCCAGATGGAACGGATGCGGACGGCTTCTTCGAGAAGCAATGTGCACAGCACCGCCCCGATTGGATGCAGACGGCCTTGGGGCCAGGAGATCGTCGCGGGGGCATCCACTATTGCCGTATCGAGGAGACCGCTGCGATGGTGTGGGCGGCGAACCTTGCGGCAATCGAATTGCACGCACCGATGGCGTTGGCCAATGATCTCGACACGCCGCGCGCGCTGGTCTTCGACTTCGATCCGGGACCTGACACCGGAGTCAGCGAGTGCTGCCAGGTGGCGCTTGGCGTCGCTGCGGTCCTCGACAGCGTGGGCCTGCGGGCCTGGTGCAAGACATCTGGCTCGAAGGGGATGCAAATGTATGTGCCGCTGAACACTCCAGGCGCCACCCACGAAGGCGCGGCAAACTTCGCACTGGCCGTTGGGCAGGTCATGGAACGGCAGTTCGCTCACGACACGTCAACGCCGCTCGGCGTCACCACCGTGATGGCCAAAGACGCTCGGCCGGGCAAGGTCTTCGTCGACTGGAGCCAGAACGCTCACCACAAGACCACCATTGCGCCGTACTCGCTGAGAGCGCGACCGGCACCGACCGTGTCGACGCCGCTGACGTGGGATGAGGTGAGCAATGGCGCAGACGGCGACGTCGAGTTGCGCTTCGAAGCGGGCGATGTCCTGCGCCGAGTTGGCGACGGCGGCGATCTCTTTGCGCCGGTGCTCACGCTCGAACAAGAACTGCCCCAGCCAGCGCGCTGAGCGCTGCGTCATGGAGCGCTGACGGGGATGTACGGCGTTGCCGCCTGGTGCGCCGTGATGTCGGCCATCATTGGAAGGTGCAGCAGTGGCGGAGTCGACGACCCATGAAGCTCGCTGGCGCCGTGGTGGTCGGCCTTGCGGTCGCTGCGTCCGCATGTACAACCGCGGAAGTCCAGTCGGGTGCCGGTCCAGCTTTCGTCGAGGTGACGTCGAGTCCGACTTCGGCGCCCAGCACGACCAAGGCTCCGACATCGAGCGCGCCGGCGACCACGTCCACAACGTCGGTCCCGAACGCTGCGGCAGCGACCGAGGTGCCAACGCCGGTGGGCAGCGTTGTGCCGCTGAGCGGCTGGGCAGCAGTCGACCAGTACCTCGAGGTCACGCTCATTCGTGGAGGCTCGGCGGCAGCGTCCGTCGCTGTGCTCCGCAACGGCGAACTCCAGCACCAGGCGGCGTACGGCCGTCGCATCGCTGGCGAGGCGGCGGAACCTTCTGACCAATTCCGCGTTGCAAGTATCAGCAAGACCATCCTCGCTGTCACGGCCCTCGAACTTGTCGAGGACGGAGTGCTTGAACTCGACGCGCCGATTGGGTCGTTACTCGCAACGCGGCTCGACGTGTCGAATCCGACCCGTGGCATCGAGGCAATCACTCTTCGTCACCTGTTGACGCATCGCTCAGGCTTCCCGCAGTACGAGAATCTCTTCTTCCGGAACGAGGTCGCATCGTGTCCGGACGCAGCGCGAGCCGGCTTCACGCGTTCGCTCCAGTCGGTTGCCGGCACGTCGTTTCAGTACAGCAACATGAACTTTTGTGTGCTCGGCATCCTGATCGAACAGGTGACCGGCGCACCGTATGCGCAGGTCGTGCAAGAAGAGGTCCTGACTCCGTTGGCGATCACGTCGATGCGCACTGCTGGCACGTTCGACCTCGAGCCCGGTGATGTCGAACACGAATCGGCTGAGGGTCGGAACTACATGGAAGTGCTCGCCGGTGCCGGTGCTTGGCTCGCCGCCCCGACCGACCTCGTCACGATCCTCAACTCGCTGGACGCGTCGACGCCGGGGACCAAGGTGCTCGAGCCCGCCACGCTCGAGATGATGGCAACGATCACGGTCACACCACCATCTGACGACGACGAGGCTGCCGGTCAGCCGGCGCCGACCACCACGAGCGAGCCGGCGCCGCCAACGCAGGGCTACGGCATGGGTCTACGGATCTTTGACGCACCACCGACCGGAGGCACTGCGGATGCGACGTTCGGTCACACCGGAACCTTGGAGAGCACGCACGCCATGTTCGTACGCCGCCCCGCCGGCATCACCTGGGCTGTCACCATCAGCGGCGAATACCCGGCGTCGACCCCAGAAATTGCCACGATCATGGACAACGCGTTGCTCCTCGGCGGATTCGCCGACGGCACGTACAGAACGCCGCCGCCGCCACTCGACGACGCCTGAGCACACCTGGGGTGTTGCCACCACTCCGGCGCGCCGGGCGGTCATCATGGGCGGGTGCGGTGGACCGGATCGAGGCGATGTGTTGCGGCACTGGGTGCTGCTGCATTGACGGTCGCAGCGTGCGCCGACACCGACCCGACGAGCCGGACGCCGCCGTCCGCTGGAGAATCTGACGCGAACGCCATCGTGGTGTCAGTGCCGCCGACCGATCGGGCGAGCGAGACGACCGTGGTTGTTGACAGCGACGCTGCGCCGACCACTGACGGTGCACTCGCAGCACCGGTCGTCACCACTGACGATCCTGAGACGCGAGCGACGTCAGTGACGTCAGTGGTTGATGCAACGTTGCTCGAAGGGTTTGCAACGGATGATCCGACGTTTGAAGTGGAGCCACTGCGACCCTTTGAGGTGCGGGTCGCCGAGGATGCTCCGCCGTCAGGGCCCGGTCTCGATGATGCCGGCAGTGGGCAGCCCACGGGCTGGGCCGCTTTTGATGCGAACCTTGACGCGGCGCTCCTTCGAAATGGGAATTCGGCTGCATCTGTCGCTGTGCTGATCGGAGGTGATGTGGTACATGCTCGGGGTCTCGGCCAACGATCACCCCAGTTCAACACTGATATCACCGACACCCAGGATCGCTTTCGGATCGCCAGTATCTCGAAGACGATTACAGCGATCACCCTGTTGCAGTTGGTTGAAGAAGGTGTCGTCGGGCTTGACGAGGAGGTCGGTCAGCGGATCGCCGACCACCTTGGTGTCACGCCGTCGAACGGTGTCCGTGGACTCACGGTCAGACAGCTCCTGAGCCACACGTCGGGCTTCTCGAAGTACGACAACCAGTTCTTTCGCACCGGGGCGGACAGTTGCGATGATGCGGCGCGCACCGGTGTGCAGCGAGGCGCAGGCGGTGGTGGGTACAACTACAGCAACATGAACTACTGCGTCGCAGGGGTCCTCATCGAAGCGCTCACTGGCGGCAGTTATGTGAGCGCCGCGTACGAACAGGTGCTGACGCCGCTCGGACTGTCGGGTTTGCGCTTGGCGAACACGTTCGACCCTGGCCCGCAGGAGGTACTCCACGCCACCACCGAAGGCCGGAACTACATGGAGACTTTGGGAGCTGCGGGGAGTTGGATCGCAACGCCGTCTGACCTCGTGACCATCCTCGACTCGCTCGACCACTCGACGCCCGGCTTCAAGCCGCTCGAACCAGAGATGGTGCTGTTGATGGAGACACCGACCGGAGCCCAGTATGGGCAACGGGGATATGGCCTTGGCGTCATTTCCTATGGTGATGGCCGCTACGGCCACACGGGCACGATCGAGAACACCCACGCGATGGTCCTCGATCGTGGCGACGGAGTCACCTGGGCCATCACTGTCGCCGGGCCGTACCCGGATGACACGCCGCGCTTGGAGTCGATCATCAACCGAGCGTTCGAGGCCGCGGGCTTCATTTCAGGTTGACGGCGCCACGCTCAGGAAAGCAGGCGGTTCGCAATCAGAAGATGACCCCGGCGGCGCGGAGTTCCGCAGCGTCGAGGCCCAACTCTGAGGCGATTTCGTCAGAGTGCTGACCGAATGTGGGCGCATGATCGCTCACCCGCTGAGGAGTCTCGGAGAATCGCGCAGCAGCGCGCGGCTCACGGACCTGGCCAGCAACGGGATGTTCACGCTCGATGAAGATGCCGTTGTGGGTGACCTGTGGATCGGTCGGCAACTCGTCGAGGGTGCTCACCGTTGCGCCCGGCAGGTCGAATTGAGCCGATCGCTCGGCGAACTGTGCAACCGTGGTGCCCGCCGCGGCTTCCTTGAGTTCGGCGTTCAATTCCCGGCGGTTCGTCCTTCGCAGATTCGCGTCGGCGAACCGAGGATCATCAGCGAGATCCGGGAGTCCAAATGTGTTGCACTGGCCGCGGAACTCGGACTCGGTCACGACGCTGGTTGCGGCGTACCCGTCGGCCAATGCCACCGTGTTGTAGACCGACGCAATCGTCGGTGCCCGCGTTGCGTCGTCGTCGAGGAGCACAGCATCCATGGCCGAGTCGGGCCACATGAATGCGATGGCGGTGTCGAGCATGGCGAGTTCGATGTGCTGGCCGATGGCGGTGCCGGTTGCACGGGCGAACAACGCTGCAGTGATGGCCTGCGTTGCGGTGTACGCAGTGGCCTTGTCGCAGACCAACGTGCGGAACAATTCTGGCGTACCCGTTGCCGGATGGGCCTGCACGCTCGCCAGGCCAGACGCCGCCTGGATCACGTTGTCGTAGGCGCGACGGCCACTGCTCGGGCCGTCTGACCCATATCCCGAGATTGAGGTGTAGATCAGCTGAGGGTTGAGTTCGTGCATCGCCTCCCAACCCAGACCCATGCGGTCCATCGCACCGGGTCGGAAGTTCTGGATCAAGATGTCGGCGTCAGCGATCAGTCGACGCATGGCGTCAAGGCCGGCCTCCTGTTTCACGTCGATGACAAGTGACCGCTTCCCGCGGTTGTTGTTGACGTAGATGCCCGTCATTCCGTTCTTCGACGAGCCGAGGTGACGCATCATGTCGCCCATGCCGGGGGACTCAACCTTGACAACGTCAGCACCCTGGTCAGCGAGCATCATGGCTGCCAACGGGCCGGCGATCATGACGGACATGTCGACCACCTTGATGCCAGCCAGTGGTCCAGTGTTGACGTGGTCGTTCCCCATCAGGTGATCGTTTCATGTCGGTGGGTGCCAACATGGTGTCGTGGCATCGGCGGCTCATTTTCAGCATCGACCTGCGATTCCGATCACGGTCATCGGCGGGTACCTCGGTGCGGGAAAGACGACGCTCCTCAATCGGCTGCTGCAGAATCCGGACGGGCGCCGACTCGGCGTGATCGTCAACGACTTCGGTGCCATCGGCATCGACGCGGAACTTCTTGCGGCGGCCAGCGACACCGGGGTCATCAACCTTCCAAACGGATGCGTCTGTTGCACACTCGGCGGTGATCTGTTTGAGACGCTCATCTCGTTGCGCGACGCGGACGAACCGCCGGACCACATCGTGATCGAGGCGAGTGGGGTGGCTGATCCGGCCGTGGCTGCGGCGTGGGGGACGTCGGCGGGCTTCGATTCGGGCGGTGTGATCGTGCTCGCAGCTGCGGACTCGATTCGTCGCCAGCTCGTCGACAAGTACGTCGGCGGGGAGGTTGAGCGTCAGCTCGCCGGAGCGGATCTGATCGTGCTGACGAAGGCGGATCTGTGCTCTGGTTCGGAGCGCCGGGCAGCGTGCACCGTCATCGAGTCGATTGCCCAGTCAGCGCCAGTTGATGGCAGCGATCTGCCGGTTGATGTCGTGCTCGGCCTGCGACCATCGGAGCGACTCGACATGGCGTCTGCTGAACACGACGATCGATATGTCCGATGGTCGTGGATCGGCGGCGTGATCCCCGCAGCGAGCGTCGACAGCTTGCTGGCTGACCTGCCGCTTGGACTCCTGCGGCTCAAGGGGTGGATCGATACCGGCGAGCAGCAGCTGCTCGTACAGGTGGTGGGTCCCACCACGTCGGCCGCTCCGAGCGCCAGCGGTGTCGAGGGGAGCCGGCTCGAGGCAATTGCCGTCAGCGGCGAGTTCGACCCCCATGCGCTCACCGCACGATTCGACGCCGCTGTCGGCTGAACGCGGGTGGTGGTGATTAGGCGCCGGGGTGGGCGGCTTCGTTGGCAGTGCCGCCGACGATGGTGCCCCAGACTCCGATGTCCTTGATGCTCATCGGGTCGACGGTGAGTGGGTTGTCTTCGAGCACCGTGAAGTCGGCGGCCTTGCCGCACTCGATGCTGCCGAACTCGTCGTCGGCGTGGAGCTGGTATGCAGCACCCGTGGTGACGGCGTGGAGTGCGGACTGCGCTGAGATGCGCTCATGCTCGCTGAGCACCCGACCGGACGGGGTGACGCGGTTGACGGCACACCACATCGTGTGGAGATGGCCAAGCGGCGTGACGCTTGCGTCGGTGTGGAGCGAGAACGACACGCCGGCTTCTTCGGCCGTTCGGCATGCTTCCATTCGCCGCGCCCGTTCCGGACCAACCGTGATGTCGTGGTGCTGATCACCCCAGTACCAGATGTGATTGGAGAAAATGTTGGCGCACATGCCCAGCTTCGCCATCCGGCGGTACTGAGCAGCACTCGTGAGCTGGCTGTGTTGCACGGTGTAGCGGTGATCGAGCCAGGCCGATTCGAGGAGCAACTGCTCAACAACGTCGATCCAGAGATCGATCGTGAGGTCTCCGTTGCAGTGCACGTGGGTGTTGATACGGCGTTCGTGGAAGGGGCGGACCATCTCCAGCAGTTGCTCCGGCGGCACCATCCAGACACCGTGGTCGGTCGGTGAAATCCCGTCGGGGGAGTAGTAGCCCGGCCACTTCATCTTGGCGGTAAAGCCCTGGATCGATCCATCGAGCACGATCTTCAATCCGGCGGTCCGGAGTCGAGCGGTGTCGTCAAGCTCGAAGGCCTTGACTTGATCCGCAGCCGCTCCCCAGTCGTTCAACCCTGGCATCATGCCGATGAGGTGTCGTTGGTGGATGCGGGCAGGAAACTCGTCGGTGACGACTTGGTGCCAAACGTCCTGGCCCTCGGGGCGCGTGACGCCACTGGCGCCGAGGTCGACGAGTGAGGTGATACCGGTGTTCGCGCACATCTGGCCCAGCGTGCGGATGGCCTCCGGATCGCCCATCATCCGCATGATCATGTGGATCGCTGATGTGGCAAGAGCGATGGCGGGCATTTCCTGCAGTTCACCGTTGGGCTCACCGTTCCCATCGCGAGCGACCCCCACCGTCTGGGTCTCGCGAGTGACCTCGTGACGAGTGAGCATCGCGGAGTTGACCGTGGCGAGATGCGCACTGGCGTGGAAGACGAAGATGGGCCGCTCCGTCGACGCTCGGTCCAGATGGTCGCGAGTCAAGCGTTCCTCGTCGACGAAGTAGATCGGATCGAAACCCCAGACCACGATGGGTTCCTGCGACCCTTGGGTTTCCTGATCGAGTCGTCGAAGCAGATTGAGCAGGTCGTCATAGGTCTTCACGCCGGGAGCGGTGCTGCCGTCCGGACGGTGTCGGGGGAACCATCCGGCGTAGGGCAGCAAGCCGAACGCCCCTTCAAAGGTGTGCGCGTGAGCCTCGATCATTCCGGGAGTCAGGACGTGATCCGCGAAACGGTCATCGACAGTGTGTGGACCCCAGCTGGCGCACTCGTCGAGCGAGCCGGCAGCGAGGACCTTGCCGTCGCGTACGGCAACTGCCTCGACAGTGGGCTGGCTTGGGTCCATCGTCACGATGGTGCGGGCGGGGAAAATGGTGGTTTCGTTCATGGTGTTCTCGACTCGGTCCGGTTCAGTTCAGCTGGGTGGCGACATCGTGGGCGATCAGGTTGAGATGGTCGAGGTCGTCAAGGTCCATCATCTGCAGGTAGATCCGCTCAGCGCCGGCATCGCGCCACGAACGGATGCGTTCAGCTACCTCGCCCGGCGTGCCGGCGAGCCCATTTTCGCGCAGCTCGCTCGGCTCTCGTCCGATACTGGCTGCTCGTCGAGCAACTTCGGCCTCGTTGGCACCGCAGCACACGATGAGGGCGGCGGAGTACACGAGATCGTTGGGGTCGCGATCGATTGTCTCGCAGGCAGCGCGGACCCGTCCGCGCTGCTGAGTGAAGAACTCGCGGCTGACGAACGGCGTGTTGAACTCTGCTGCGAACTTGGCCGCGAGTGCGGGCGTGCGCTTCGGACCGCCGCCGCCGATGATGATCGGGGGCGGCCCGGCATGCGGCTTCGGCAACGCAGGCGAATTGACGACGGGGTAGTGCCCACCGGGATTGTCGTAGGTCTCACCAACAGGCGTGGCCCACATTCCCGTGATGATGTCGAGCTGTTCTTCGAGGCGATCGAACCGTTCGCCAAGCTTGGGAAAGGGGATGCCATACGCTTCGTGCTCGGCAGCGAACCACCCGGCGCCGAGTCCAAAATCGACCCGTCCGCCCGACATCTGATCGACCTGGGCGACGCTGACGGCGAGTGGTCCTGGGAGGCGAAACGTGGCAGATGAGACGAGCGTGCCGAGTCGTATCGTTGAGGTGTCTCGGGCGAGACCAGCGAGCGCCACCCAGGCATCGGTCGGTCCCGGGAGGCCATCACCCACGCCCATGGTGAGGTAGTGATCGCTCCGGAAGAATGCGCCGAAGCCGAGTTCTTCGGCGCGCAGGGCGACGGCGAGCAGGTCGTCATAGGACGCTCCCTGCTGCGGTTCGGTGAAGATGCGGAGGTCGGCGAGCTGCAGTGCGGCGGTCACAGTCGGAGTTTATGCGGGTGGCTGACCCCCAGGCTCAGAGCCGTTGGTCAACGGTCGTCGGCGGGACGCGGGCGTCCAATCGAGAATGCCGCAGATTGTGAGTTGCGCTGCCGACGTTGGAACGTGGCGACGACTCGGTCGCCGCGGGCGAACAGCTCCGTCGAGTGCGTGCGTGCTGCCAACGTGGTGCCGTCATCAAGTTCGAGTTCGTACCGGACATCGTGGCCGTAGTACTCGACGGCGGCGACCGTCGCTGCCTCGCCGACCGGGCGGTCGTCGGCGTCGCTCCATGCAGCAAGGGCAATCTGTTCCGGACGGACGAGGACCTGCACCTGGCTCTCGGTCGGGTCAGTGCGGTGATCATCGATCGAGATCACGCCGATGGGCGTGGCGGCGACCTCCGCGGCCGCTTCATCGGTCACGGTTCCGACGACGAAGTTGGCCTCGCCGACGAACCCGGCGACCCACGGTGTGCGCGGCGACCGGTACAGCTCATCAGGCGTGCCGAACTGCTCGATGCGTCCGTTCTGCATGACCGCGACCTTGTCGCCAAGTACGAAGGCTTCGTCCTGGTCGTGAGTGACAAAAATGGTGGTGACACCAATGTCGCGGAGGATACGGGCGACCTCGGCACGCACCTGAACGCGCAGGGCGGTGTCGAGCGCGGAGAACGGTTCGTCGAGGAGCAGGACCTTTGGCTGCGGTGCGAGCGAGCGAGCGAGCGCCACGCGCTGCTGCTGGCCGCCGGACAATGTGCCGGGCATCCGGTTGCCGTAGTCGGCGAGATCGACGAGTTCGAGCAACTCGGCAACGCGAGCAGCGATCTCCGGTTTGCTGAACTTCTTGCGAGTTGCTCGGAGTCCGAACACGATGTTCTGGCGGACACTGAGGTGCGGGAAGAGCGCTCCGTCCTGGAAAACCATGCCGACATCGCGCTGTTCGGGTTGGACCCACGTGCGCTTGGTCGACGACGCAGGATCTGGACAGGCGCTGGCGGTGCGCCCGCCAATGACAACCTCGCCGGACGATGGCTCTTCGAGGCCGGCGATCGCGCGGAGGAGGGACGTCTTGCCGCAACCGGATGGTCCAAGGAGCGCAACGATTGAGCCCGGCTCCACATTGAGATCTGCTCGTTCGACCGCGACGACGTTGTCGCCACCGCCGGCCCTGTAGGTCACCGAGACCTCGCGCATCGTGACCGCTGCGCCAGTGAAGGCGTCGAATCCGCTCGTCATTCGTGTTGAGGCTAACTGGGCGGCAGATGGTGTCGCTGCCGTGTCGGGCGCGGCAGGGGCTTCACTTTCTGACAACGTCACTCCCTCGTAGTACGAGTACCCAGGTCAACACCGCCGACACCCCGATCAACACCAACGAGGCCAGACCGGCCGCTGCGTAGAAGCCTTCTTCGTACGCCGACCAGATTTCGGTCGACAGCGTTGAGAAGTCCGGGGGCGACAACAACAGCGTGGCTGGCAACTCTTTGACGGTCGACAGCAGGACCAGTCCGGCGCCAGCGACGAGGCCCGGCCGCATCAGTGGAAAGTCGACAGTCAAGAAGCGGCGCACGGGATTGGGCTCGAGGAGCCGACTGGATTCGCGCAACGAGTTCGGAACGGAGCGCGCGGCGGATTCCGAACTGGCGAGGGCTTGGCTTCCGAAGTGAATCACGTACGCAAGGATCAGCAGGGCTGTGGTCTGGTACAGCCGGTCAAGGGCCGGCGTGTTGAGGGTGAGGACGGCGAGGGCGAGGGCGAGCACGAGGCCGGGGATGGCGAAGCCAACAACGACCGAGACCGCGGCGATATCCGACGATCGGTGAGGACGACGAGTGGTGGCCAACGCGATCGGGAGGACGATGACCGTTGCCGCGATCGCGGCAGCGATGGCCACAATGGCGGTGCTCATTGCAGGCTGTACCAACTCGCCGAATCCGACGCGGCCGTCGGCGAGGCCGCGTTGTGCCCACGTGGCCAGGCTGGCGACTGGCACGAGGAGCCCGACCGAGAGAACCAGCGTGCACGCCGCCAGCGCAGGGACGGTGCCCCACCGCAGGTGGGTCGGGTGGCGAGTCAGCATCGACGCTCGGTCGTCGGGCCGTGAAACCCCACGCTGGGATCGTTCGAGTGCAACGACGCCAAGTGCGAGCACGAGCACGACGGAAGCGGCGGCGAACGACAATGCCCGGTTGGTCTGGCGGCTGGCGAAGATGACGCGCGTCAGGGTGTCGTAGCCAAGAAGCTGGACGGCGCCGAATTCGCTGAGGGTGTACAGAAAGACGAGCAGTGCCCCGCCGAAGACCGCGGTGCGGAGCTGTGGCAGCGTGACCTTGAAGAACGTGGCGGTCGACGACAGGCCAAGCATGCGGCCGCTCTCTTCGAGACTCGAACGCAGCCTGAGCAGTCGTGCCGCAACGGGCAGGTACACATAGGGATAGGTGAAGGCGGTGAGAACGAGCCACGATGCTCCGAGGCCGCGAAATCTGCTGGGGGGAGTGATGCCGACGGCGGTCAGCGCATCGTAGAGCACCCCGCCCGGAGCTAGCCCGGCAATGAAAGCCGCTGCGCCGACGAACGACGGCAGCACGAGCGGCAGGACAAGAGCGATGCGCCAGAGTCGGCGACCGGGAAGGTCGGTGCGCGTGGTCAGCCAGGCGAGTCCCGTGCCGAGGACGGCGGTCGATGTGGACACGAGAACCGACAGTTGGATCGTGCGCCACAGCGGTGCGGGCACCTCGGACAGGACGTCACCGAGGTCACCGCCGAGCCGAATCGTGCGCCAAACGACGAAGGCCGCCGGACCAGCAAAGAGTGCGCCGATTGCGAGGCCGATCAACCGACTCGGAGTGACCCAGCCCGTTGTCGTGCGCTGTCTGGCGCCCGGTCGAGGCCGGGACGGTGCCAGGGCAGCGTCGGTCATCAGGGCAGCGGAGTGGTCAGCCGTCGAAGCCGGCGTCGGTGATGAGCACTCGAGTTTGTCCGAGGCCGCCGCCGAGCAATTCGTAAGCAATGCCGCCCACGTCAGCGAAGTCGATCGGTGGCACGCCCCCCGCCGGTTCTTCGCCAGCGGCGAGTGGGTACTCGAATGTCTCCGTGGCGAAGTACTGCTGACCAGCACTACTCAACAGGAAATCGATCAGTTGCGTGCCCGCAGCGAACTCTTCGGCGTCGTCGGTAGCAAGGATCGCGGCGCCCGTGACGATGAGGAGCGAACCGGGGTCATCGGGGGCGAAGTTGTGGTTGGCTGATGGTTGATTCGGGTCTTCAGCCACGGCGCGGTAGTTGTAATAGTGATTGACCAGGCCGACCTCGACCTCGCCGCGGCCAACGGCCTGAACAATGGCGTTGTTGTTCGCGTAGATCTTCGGGTCGTTGGTCTTGAGGTCGGCAAGCCATTCAGCGGTGACGTCGTCACCTTCGGTCACGCGCATCGCGGTGACGAAATCTTGGAACGACCCGTTGCTCGGGGCGACGCCGACACGCCCCGACCACTCCGGGTCGGTCAGTGCAAAGACGCTGTCCGGTAGGTCGGCAGGGTCGACCTGGTCGGTGTTGTAGACCAGGACGCGTTGTCGGCCTGAGAATCCGACCCACTTGCCGCCATCGTCGCTGACCGACGGCGGGACCAGTGCCAATGTTGCAGCGGGGAGTTCGGCGAGTCGATCGTTCTGCTCGAGGAACCCGATCGAGCCAGGGCTTTGGGACAGGAAGACGTCGGCCTTCGATCCACCCGACGCTGCTTCCTCTTCAATCAGCAGGGCAAGGTCGGCCGAGTTGCCGTACTTCACCTCGACGCTGAGGCCACTGGCCTCTTCGAAATCGTCCAGAATCGGCTGAATCAACCGGTCGGTGCGACCTGAATAGATGGTGACATCGGCGTCGTCGCCGCCGCAGGCTGAAGCGCTCACTGCGCAGGCCGCAACGATCGCAATGGCACGCAGGGCGAGGGCGCCACGAGTTCTCATCGCCTGGAGTGTAGACAGCCCTTGTCCGAAAGTGTCAAGGTCGCCTAACAAAGCGCGAGGGTGATCGCGTCACCCTCGCGTCAGCGCCAGAGGTACGGTCAACAAATGAGGAAACTGAGCGTGGAACGTTGGTCGCCAGCGCTGGGCGCCGAAGTGCGTGACCTCGATCTGGGGTTGGAGCTTGGCGGTGATGAGGAGTTGGCCGCGGCCACCGTCGAGTCGATCTACGACGCCTTGATCGATCACCAGGTGCTCTTCTTTCGCAACCAGCCACTGACGCCAGAGATGCATGTGCGGCTCGGGCAACTGCTCGGTGATTTGGCTCCCCGGCACCACAGCTACAACACACTGCCCGAACATGGCGATGTGGCAGTGCTCGACTGGCAGCCAGGCGATCGGCCTGACGCCTCGGAGTGGCACAGCGACATGACCTTTCGAGAGAAGCCGCCGTTCGCCTCGATTCTCAAGGCAGTGATCGTTCCGCCAGTCGGCGGCGACACGCTCTGGGCAAGCATGTACTCGGTCTACGACTCACTCGATCCGGGCTTTCGAAGTGATCTCGAAGGCATGCAGATCTGCCACGACCCTGGGCAGTTTCGAAACGGGGCGTATGAGTCCGCTGGCAACCAAGGGATCACCGACATGATGGTGTCGGCAGGCTCGGCAGTGTGGCCGATCGTCTCGCATCACCCGGTCACCGGGCGGCCCTACATCAACGTCAGCGAGTCGAACTCGCGATGGATCATGGGGACGGGCGCTGGTGAATCCCAACGCATCGTCAACTATCTGCTCGATGCGATCAACCGGCCCGACCATCAGGTCAGGCTGCGGTGGAGGCCGGACACGATTGCAATCTGGGACAACCGGGGTTCGCAGCACTACGCGGTCGCTGACTACCCGACGTATCGGCGCGTCATGCATCGTGTTGCTGTTGACACCGACCGCCGCCTCGAGCAGCGCGTCGCTGAACGACCCACAGTCACCGTCACCTGAATCACTCATTTCAAGTCGAGTGACACCTGGTCCCGACCCCGCCGTCACTGAGTCGCTCGTCAACGGTGCGCTCTGATGAGTGCGCGACACTGATGGCATGGCAGCGCTGGGACAGCAAGGACGACCGGTCGACGAAGTGATCGCCGAGCTCACCGACAAGCGATCGGGCGACGTGAAGTGGTCCGACGGCAAGACCTTCGGCATGGTCTATGACGGCGGTCCATCGGTACACGAAGTCGCCGAGCAGGCCGCACGGCTGTATCTCCACGAGAACGCGTTGAACACGCAAGCATTTCCATCGTTGCGACAGATCCAGTCCGACGTGGTCGGCTGGACGGCCGACCTTCTCAATGGCGACGAAAACACAGCAGGGTTCCTGACGAGCGGTGGCACTGAGTCGATCCTTTGCGGTGTGCTCGCTGCCCGCAAGCGCGGGCTCGCCGAGCGCAACATCACCGAACCGGAGATGGTGCTTTCGGAGAGTGCGCATGCTGCATTTCACAAGGCGGCTGACAACTTCGGCCTCACGGTGCACAAAGCGCCCGTGCGTGAGGACTACACGGCGAACGTCGAAGCGATGGCGTCGATGGTCAACGACAACACGGTGCTCGTCGTCGGGTCAGCGCCTCAGTACCCACAAGGCGTGCAGGATGACATTCCATCGATTGCAGCCCTGGCGAAATCAGTTGGTGCAAACTGCCATGTCGACGCCTGCATGGGCGGCTTCGTGCTGCCGTTCGCCGAGCGAATCGGGCGCGACGTTCTGCCGTGGGACTTTCGGGTTGACGGGGTGACCACGATTTCTGCGGACATTCACAAGCTGGGCTACGCGCCGAAGGGTGTGTCGGTCATCCTCCACAACACGAAGGAGTCCCGCAAGTACCAGACGTTCGTGTTCGACGACTGGCTGGGTGGATTCTATGCGTCGCCGAACATGCAGGGCACCCGTTCGGGTCTGCCGATGGCGTGTGCGTGGGCTGTCATGCAGCACCTCGGCGTCGACGGCTACATCGACCTCACGCAACAGACGTTGGTCAACGCGGACTTGATGCGGGCCGGGATCATGGCGGTCGACGGAGTGCGAGTGCTCGGCGAAGGGCAGTTCCACCTCGTTGCAATGGCTGCTGAACCCGACAGCGGCATCGACATGTTCGCACTCGGCGATGCGCTACTCGAGCGTGGTTGGTACCACGACCGTCAGACCCCGCCCGACAACCTTCACTCAACCGTGAGTAACACCAACACCGGAGTGATCGATCAGTACCTGGTCGATCTATCTGAGTGTGTCGCCACCGCCGGCACGACCGACGACCGCAGCACCACCTACGCCACCCTCGAGTGAGACGACTTGGTGCCAGGCACCAAGTCGTCCGCGTCAGTTGATCTGTCTCGTGGTGCCTTCCCAGAAGGGTTCGCGCAGCTTGAACTTTTGGAGCTTGCCGGTGGCCGTGCGGGCCAGTTCATCGCGGAACTCGATCTTCTTCGGACACTTGTAGCCGGCGAGTCGCTCCTTGCAGAACGCGATGACCTCGGCTTCAGTCACGTTGCTCTCCGGGGTCGTCACAACCAGAGCCGTGACGAGCTCGCCCCACTTCTCATCCGGGATGCCGATGACAGCAACCTCGGTGATCTCGGGATGCTGGAACAGCGCGTCCTCGACCTCAATCGACGAAACGTTTTCGCCGCCCGAAATGATGACGTCCTTCTTGCGGTCGGAGATGACGATGTAGTTGTCGTCATCGACGATGCCGCCGTCACCGGTGTGGAAGAAGCCATCGCGGATTGCCATCGCGGTTTGATCCGGCTGCTGCCAATACCCCTCCATAATCGTGTTGCTGCGCGCCATGATTTCACCGTGCTCGTCGACGTCCATCGTCGTGCCGATCGACGGCGCACCAGCCCGGCTGAGCTTGACGGCGCGTTCGGTTGGCGACAGGTTGTCAAACTCCGCGCGGTTGCGGTTGATCGTGATCAACGGTGCGGTCTCGGTGAGGCCGTAGATCTGAACAAACTCCCAGCCGAGGTCCGTCTCGGTCCGCTCGATTGTGGTCGTCGGCGGGGGAGCGCCGGCAACGACGATACGGACCTGGTCTCGACCGGGAATCGGCTTGCCCTCGGCTGCGAGTTCGGCAGCTGCGTCGATGATTGCGCTGAGGACGGCCGGTGCACAGCAGATCAACGTGACGCCATGTTCTTCGACGCGGCGCAGGATCTCGTGGCCGTCGATCTTGCGGATGATGACGTGCTTGCCTCCCATCCCGCTGACGGCGTAGAGCATGCCCCAACCGTTGCAGTGGAATTGGGGGAGCGTGTGGAGATACACGTCACGGTCCGAGACCTGCATGTGCCAGCCAAACGTTGATGCGTTGATCCACACGTTGCGATGGGTGAGCTGCACGCCCTTCGGGCGAGCGGTGGTACCTGAGGTGTAGTTGATGGTCGCAGTGGCGCCCTCGTCGGGTTCCCACGGCTCGGGCTCAACGCCGAACTTCATCAGGATGGCGTCGCTCTCGGCGCCAATGATCATCTTGTGCTCGCACTCAACGTCAGCGAGGGCCTCTTCGAGCTCGGGGTCGATGAGAAGAACGCGTGCGCCGGAGTGCTCAACGATGTAACTGATCTCTGCCGCGACGAGGCGGAAGTTGACAGGAACGAGCACACGGCCCGAACCGGACACGCCGAACAGCGCGGTTAACAGGCGCGCCGAGTTGTGGCTGACCATCGCAATGCGTTCGCCCTGCTGAATGCCGAGGGCATCCAAACCTGCAGCCATCGCACGGGCGCGCTCGGCCATCTCGCGATAGCTGATCGCGCCCCATGACTCGGCGGGTTGATCGGGTTCATCGACCACCGCAATGCGATCGGGGTAGACCCGCTCGGCGCGACTTAAGAAATCATTGACCGTCAGTGCAACCTTCATGGGCTGACTGTATGTCGTTGGCGACCCGCCGATGAACTCGCAATTCACGTGTGCCTTGCTCATTGTTCGCTCCGCCTCGCCACCCTGCGGATGACGCAGGCATCAGGCGCTTGCCTGGGCCAGGAATTCCGCGCAGATTCGAGCATCTACGCTGGCCACCGCATGGACTCACGCAACTTCATCGGGCTCGAAGCGACGCACAATCGATTTCGATGGAAGCTGCCGGTCACGTCAGGGATTTCGACGACCGGAGGTTTCATGTTCGGCGGGTCTGGTCTGGGTGCGGCGATCTCGGCGCTCGAAGGGACGTCGGGCCGCGAGTGCGTCTGGGCAACAGCCCAGTACCTGTCATACGCCAAGCCGGGAGAGGTCGTTGATGTCGACGTGACCATTGCGGTCGAAGGTCATCAGATCACCCAGGCTCGAGCGGTCTGTCACGTTGCCGATCGTGAGATCTTGACCGTCAATGCTGCGCTCGGTGATCGTCCAATGGAGCATGCCGGGCAGTGGGAACAGATGCCAGAAGGCGTTGGCGACCCGCTGAGCTACCCGCAGCGCACCCATCACTCTGACTGGTCGGGCACGATCAACGAGCGACTCGATCAGCGCATGGTGAAGGGTCGGGCGTACGACGACCTCGCTTTGCAGGAACTCGGCGAGCCGAGCGACGGGCAGTATCTGTTGTGGGCGCGGATCCCTGACGTCATCACCGGGATGGATGCCACGACACTCGCTGTGCTCGGCGACTTCGTTCCGAGCGGCGTCGGCCAGGCGCTGGGTGTTCGCGGCGGTGGCAACAGCCTGGACAACACACTGCGAGTCTGTCGGATGGTGCCGACGGAGTGGGTGCTGATGGATATTCGCGTCCATGCAGTGGAACGCGGCTTTGGCCACGGGTTGGTGCACATGTTCGCCGAGGACGGCACGTTGCTCGCCACGGCCAGTCAGAGTGTGATTGTTCGCCTCTCGAAGGCCTGAGGTCGTCGAGGCGATGATGGTTGAGCCTTCGCTCTGAGCGTGGCGCGCTGCGTAAGGTCGCCCGATGGCGCTTCCACAACGACCAGGCATGTCCGTTCCGCTTCCCGGCCCACTGCACTCGCACGCCGAGAAGCTCAGTGAGCTCGCCGACATGGGCTATACCGACATTTGGTCTGCTGAGGCAGACGGGGCTGATGCGTTCACGCCTCTGGCACTCGCCGCAGCGTGGGAGCCCCGGTTGCGGCTCGGTACGGCAATCGTTCCGGCCTACACCCGCTCACCTGCTTGTTTCGTGCAGAGCGTTGCTTCGCTGGCCGATGCCGCGCCGGGGCGATTTGCGATCGGGATCGGTTCGTCGAGCAATGTGATCGTCGAGCGCTGGAACGGTGTGCCCTTCGAGGAGCCGTACAAGAAAGTCCGCGACGTTGTCCGCTTCATCAAAGACGCTCTCGAGGGCGAGAAGATCAAGAAGAGCTACGACACGTTCGAGATCAACGGATTCCGGCTGGCCATCCAACCCGAGCACAAGCCGCCCGTGCTCGTCGCCGCGCTGCGCGAAGGCATGTTGCGGCTTGCCGGTCGCGAGGGCGATGGGGCGATCATCAACTGGCTGTCTGCCGACGATGTCGCCAAGGTCGTACCGATCGTTACCGATGCCGCGGGCGGCGATGATCGCGAGATTGTGGCCCGCATCTTCTGCTGCCCGAGCGAGAACACCGAGGTGGTGCGCGCCGCGGCGAAGTTCGCAATTGCTGCGTACTTGAACGTGCCGGTCTATGCAGCGTTCCACGATTGGCTCGGCCGCGGCGAAGAGTTGCAGGGTATGTGGGACGCATGGAAGGCGGGAGACCGCAAAGCTGCCCTGGCCGAGATTCCTGACTCAGTGGTGGATGAGCTGATCGTGCACGGTTCGCCTGAGGCGTGTCGGGCTCAGATCCAGTCGTACTTCGACAACGGCGTGACCACAAGCTCGCTCTCTATTCTGCCCCTTGACCCGGATCTCGATCACTGGCAAGCGGTGAGAGACCTGGCACCCAACGCTGGCTGATGCACCCCGGTGACTCAGCACAGCATGGGCTCCGGTTGCCAAATCTCGAATCAAGATACTCGGCATGCTTGCAGTTCGTCAGCGCTCGGTCGCCATGTCAACCGGCTTAGGCAGCGCGGTCTGTGCGGGCGGGCAGCGTGAGGACGTTGGCGGACTCGCGAGCAGCCTTGCGCTCGGCCAGCATGTGGCGAATCTCGGCGACCTGACGCATGCCAAGCTCACGGGTGTCGTGGCTCAAGAGGAAGCGGGCACTGACGTTCGGGGCAGGAGCGAGATCGGGCAGCAGGGTGAGTTGGTGTGCGGTGCTGGTGTTCGTGCGGGCGTTCTTCATGGTTCCCACTCTGCACGAGCACTGTCACAGAGTTACTGAACGCACAAAACGCCAGCTCAGCCATGGTGTTGTGCCGCGGGCTTCAGTAGTACGCCTCGAAATCGCCGAGGTTGGCGTAGATCGTCTTCCACTGGGTGAAGTGGTCCAACGTCACCAGCCCGTTCTCGCGGCCGTAGCCAGACTGCTTGTAGCCACCGAAGGGAATCGACGGCGGCAGATCGTTATAGCTGTTGATCCAGACGTTGCCTGCCTCGATGGCGTTGGCGACGCGGTGAGCCCGAGCGAAGTCACGCGTGAACACCGCACCTGAGAGGCCGTAGTTGGTGTCGTTTGCGCGGTGGAGTACTTCGTCCTCGTCGTCGAATGGGAGCACCGACATCAGCGGCCCGAAGACCTCTTCCCTGACGAACGACATCTCGTCGTCGCAGTCAGCAAAGATCGCCGGTGTCACATAGTTGCCGTGAGCAAGTGCGACATCGTCGGGCACCGAACCGCCACAGACGTGGCGCGCTGTGCTCGCCAGTGCGGCGTCCATGTAGCCCATCACCTTGCTGTGGTGCTCGCGGCTGATCAGTGGGCCCACCATCACGTCGGGATCGAACGGGTCGCCGATCTTCAACGCTTCGGTACGAGGGCCGAGCTTGGCCACGAAGGCTTCGTAGAGGCCCCGCTGCACGAACACCCGCGTGCCGTTTGAGCAGACCTCGCCGGCCGAGTAGAAGTTGGCCACAAGCGTTGCGTTGACCGCGTTGTCAAGGTCAGCGTCGTCGAACACGATGATCGGGCTCTTGCCGCCGAGTTCGAGCGTGACGCCCTTCAGCGTGGTGGCGGCATCTGCCATCACTTTCTTGCCGGTGCCGACCTCACCGGTCAGCGAAATTTTCGCGATGGACTCATGGCGCGACAGCATCTGACCGACGCGGTAATCGCCTTGCACCACGTTGAACACGCCGTCGGGCAGCCCGGCCGCGGTGTAGACCTCGGCGAGCTTGAGCGCCGTCAACGGCGTCAGCTCGGCCGGCTTGAAGATGAAGGAGTTACCGCATGCAAGAGCGGGCGCCGACTTCCACATCGCAATCTGTACGGGGTAGTTCCATGCGCCGATCCCTGCACAGACGCCGAGCGGTTCGCGCTTGACCGATGCGAAGCCGTTGGGAGGGAAGTCGAAGTGTTGGCCGTGCAGCATCGAGATGAGGCCGGCGTAGTACTCGATCTGGTCGGCGCCGCTGACGATGTCGACCGTGGTCGTCTCCGACAACGGCTTGCCCGAATCGAGTGTTTCGAGATGTGCGATCTCGTCGTTGCGTTCTCGGAGGATCTCCACCGCCTTGAGCATGATGCGCGTGCGCTCCATTGCCGGCATCGCCGACCAGACAGCGAAACCTGCCTGCGCGGCAGCCACGGCGTCGTCGACGTCACCTTGGCTTGCCTGCTGCACCTCGCAGATCACCTGGTTCGTGGCGGGGTTGATCGTCTCAAAGGTCTCACCTGACGTCGCGTCTACGTACCTGCCGCCGATGTACAGCTGCTGCGTCGGGAGCGTGGTGGAGGCATTGGCGTACTCGTTCATCGCCGCCGGACGCTACACCTGTCCCGCTCATCCTCGGTCAAAAGCGGAACAGGTGGCCGGTGGGTCGAGCGCGTGGCTCAACCGTGCTGGTGATGGCGGCGCGGCCGAGAGATACGGGCTGCGGGGTCCTGCCCGTAGAACGATCGCAACTCGCCGTACAAGGCAGGTTCGTGCTCGCACAGTTCGTGCGGTTGGTTGAAGAACACCTCAGTCGCGACCGCAAAGAATTCTGCGGGGTTGGTTCCCGCGTATGGCCGCAATACGGGTGAGCCCTGGGCCCGGACTTCGTCGTACGCCGCCGTGCATACTGCGGTCCAGCGAGCCATGGCGGCCGCATCCTCGAGCGGCGGGGTGCCGTCGGTGACGCCGTCCAGCATGTCGAGACGATGTGCGAACTCGTGATAAACGACGTTGTGGCCGTGCTCTGGGAACCGTGCACCGCGCCGAGCAGCGGCCCATGACAGCAGCACCGGGCCTTGGTAGTGAGCTTGGCCAGAGATGACGATCGGCGCCGATGAGAACGTGCCGCCCCCGCTCGGCCGATTGCCACGCAGCCTCACGTTTGCCGGATGGACGATGACCGAGGTGACATCGTCGTAGCCGTCGAGGTCGAGGCCGAGCAACAGCATCGAAGCCTGGGCGGCAATCAGGACCTTGATCTGTTCGGTCAGCTCGAATCCGTTGGCCGCCTCCCAGTCGATCGTGGCCATGAAGCGCGTGACGAGCATCTCCATGCGATCGAGTTCGGCCTGGCTCAGAAGTGACCAGTGTTGAAAACCCGAGACGAGTTCAGGACGCCACGATTCATCAAACTCGAGAGGTGACGTGTTGAACAGCTGCCGCAGCCACCTCAGCATCGTGCGATCTCAGGCAAGGACGTCGGCAGGGGTCGGGCCGTTGCGGACAGCAGTCGGCACCTTGTCAGCTCCGCCGAAGTACTCGGCCAAGCGATGATCGGCGTCGTCGCCAAACAGAATTTCGGCGACTTCGCGGAGGCCCGCAGAGGTATTGATGTCGTCGTCATGGACCACCAGCTCGATCTTGGAGCGGCGACGCATGAAGTCTTCGAGGCGGGTAATCATCTCGGACTCGGCGGCAGAGTACAGCTCGGCCCGCAGATAGTCAGCCGAACCCATGATGTCCTCGGCCATGCGCGGGTCTTGACGGATCTCTTCGAGCATGGCAAATGCCCGGCGGCCGTATCGGCGCCACAGCCGTTCGCTCAGCGGTTCGGTATCGGGCTTCTCGCGCAGGTCGTCGAGACGCATCAGCCGGGCCTGGCGGAAGAATTCCTTGCGGGTTGCCTTGGCAGGCTCGCCGTACCAGTTGTGGAGGTCGCGTTCGAGCGGGACACCGAGCGACTCGATCTCGGCGGCGACTTCTTCACCCACGTTGAGGCAGTCGGTGAGCTTGCCGCCGAAAATCGTGACAACTCGCTCGGTGCGGTCCACCTCGACGGCATGTTTGCGACTGAGCTTGGTCCAGTCGACGTCCTTCTGGTCGCCTTTGCCGGCATTGACGACAAGTGGTCGTACGCCAGAGCGCTCGGCGATGATGTCCTGCCGGGTGAGCGGTGCAGGGAGATCCATGCGGGCATTGATCTGGTCGAGCAGGAAATCGATGTCGGCATCGTCAACTGCGGTGTATGGCGTGTCGACGCGTGTGTCGGTCGTGCCGATCACCGACCGGCGACCCATCGGAATCACATAGAAGAGTCGCTCGGTGTCGTCGTAGAACGCCAGCACCTTGTGGTGGTTGTTCGTCGTCAGCCGGGGAACCACGAGATGGATGCCCTTCGAGTAGACGATGCGGTGCTCGGTCGTGAGCCCCCACTGCTGATTTGTTTCGTCGACAAACGGCCCGGCAGCGTTCACGATCGTGCTTGTCGTCGTCGTGAACTCTTCGCCCGTGTCGACGCACCGCAGTGTTGCCGTCCACTTGTCGTCTGATCGGGTGGCTGACACCATCTCGACGTAGTTGGCCGCCGTTGCGCCCGCCTCGATCGCAGAGCGGACGAAGTTGAAGACGAACCGAGCGTCGTTGTCGACCAGGATTCCGTCGTGGTAATCGATGCCGCCGGCAACATGTTCGGTGTTGATCGCCGGTTCTTCGGTTTCGATGTCGTCTCGGCTCAGCAAACGTGGGCGACTGGTGCCGAACAGTCCAATGATCCAGTAGCCGAGTGCTCCGAACGCCGCAAACCAGGGCTTGTACGGACCCTTTTCGTCGAGTGCTGCGTAGAACCCGATCTGTTTGATGTTGTCGCGGTACGCCTTCATCAGCCGGTTGCGTGAGCGGCACAGCTTGAACACGAGCCACAGCTCGTAGTTCTCCAAGTATTTGAACCCACCCCAGACGAGGTTGGACGAAGCCTGGCTGGTGAAGCTGGCGAAGTCGCCGCGATCGACGAGGGCAACGTTCGCCCCGCGACCGGCGAGCGACGCGGCAGTGACCGCACCGTTGATGCCGCCACCGATGATCAGGGTGTCGAAGCTGCCGTTTCGCATCCGGTCGATGTGAGTCGAGCGCAGTGACATCTCATCATCGTACGACCGGATCGGGCGGCCGTCGTCGCGTGTTCGCAAACGTTCGGCTGCCACCGTGGGCGATGCGGGGATCAGACCGCATTGACGATAATGACGGACAGCACGATGCTGATGATCCCGACCGCCGCTGGTGCTGCATAGGTGGCCCAGGCCTTCATTGGCTTGTGGCCTGGTGCCAGCATGACGGTCGCGCATACCGCACCGGCGATGGCACCACCGACGTGGCCGCCGATCGAGATGCCGCCGACGAAGAAGGTGAGGAACAAGTTGAGGATCAAGGTGGTCCCGATGCTTGTGGAGAACGGGTTGATCCCGCGTCGCCAGAGCCCCACCGCCGCAGCAGACATGAGGCCGAAGACGGCCCCCGATGCGCCAGCCGTCAGCGCCCCTTGATCGAGCACCAGCACGCCAAGGGAACCGCCGAGGAGTGATGCCGTGTAGAGCAGCAGGAAGCGGGCGCGTCCGAGCGATGGCTCCAGCAACGGGCCCAGCACATACAGGAAATACATATTCAAGGCGATGTGAATGACCCCGAAGTGCATGAAGCCTGATGTGACGAGGCGATACCAGCCTCCTGGCTCGGTCACGATTGGGTCGCCGCTCCCAGGGTCCCACACGAGCGGTTGAGCCAGAACGTCCTTGCTGAGGCCGAGGTTGACGTGGGCTTCGGTAATCGACCCTGTGAGTGCTCCGCTGTCGCGCGTCCAGAGCAGTACGCCGACGAACACAGCGACGTTCATCCCGATGAGCACCATCGTGATGAGGTTGGGTTGGCCGGCTGACCAGAACTTTGCACGCGATTTCAAGTCGGGCTGCGCGGCCTTGGCGCAGTCAGGGCAGTGGCTGCCAACCGCGGCGGTGGTGAGGCACCGGTTGCACGCCGGCTTGCCGCACCGAGTGCAGCGCCGACCGGTTGCGGTGTTGGGGTGCCGATAGCACGTTGTCGACGTCGCGGGCGCTCCCGTCGGCGTCGAGGCCGGTGAACCTCCGGGTTGCGGCGTGCCGGAGAATCCGGAGCCGGGTGGGGGAGGTGGGAGCGGCACGCTTCCAGGCTACCGAGCCGCTGTTGGCGGTTGGGCAGCGGCTGAGAAACGAACGATCAACTCTGAGAATCTTCGGGCCAACGTGGCGCCGGGTGCTGTCCCTCGTTGGGGCGCGGGATGCCGAGAAGGTGGCCTTGCACGAAGTCGCAGCCGGCAGCACGGAGATGTTTCAACTGTTCTGCGCCGCTCACTCGCTCGGCGACGACCTGCATGTCGAGCGCATGGGCAAGCAGGACAAGTGCCCGCACCAGTCGAATGTCGGCGTCGGACGAACCGGATGGCAGCGCGAGCGAACCGTCGAGCTTGAGATAGTCGGCGCCAACGTCGGTCAACACCGACAGCGCGCTCGCGCCCGTCCCGAAGTTGTCGACAGCGATGCGAACACCGATGCGTCGTAGTGCCCGAACTGTCCGCTGTACGTCGACGTTGCTGCTGACCAACGCACTTTCGCGCGCCTCAAGGACCAGACGCGACGCGGCGACACCGCGATCGCGCAGGATGGTCTGCACCTGATGGACGAAAGAAGAACTCGACAGCTGCACCTGCGACACATTCGCGTGCACGGTGAAGTCGTCGCCGACGAGACCCTGGTCGATCCAGTGCCGCAGGTCCGTGAGGCTCGTTCGCAGCACGAACTCACCCAGCCGGCCAATTGATCCTGACTCTTCAGCGACGGAAACAAACGTGGTCGGGTCGATTCGGCCGCGTGTGGGGTGCGTCCAACGCACCAGCGCCTCAGTGGCCGAGGCGCGGCGCGTCACAGCAGAGAAAACCGGCTGGTATTCGATGGTGAGTTCGTTGCGAGCAACGGCCTGTGCGAGTGCCGCTGCCAGTTCGGTGCGTTCACGCGCCGCGGAACGCATCTGCGATGTGAACAGCACGGAGCGTCCTCGTCCCGTTCGCTTCGCTTCGTACATTGCCGTGTCGGCATTACTGATCAGCGTCGAGGCCGCCGATTGGTCAGCCAAGCTGAGCGTGTCGGAGTCGGACAGCGCGATGCCGACACTGACGGAGAATTCGAGGTCGAGCTCGCGGACTCGCAGTCGGCCGCTGAGCGCCTGCCGGATCCGATCAGACAGTTCAAGAGCCGTGACAGTGTCGGGCATGTCGCTGCAGACGACGAGGAACTCATCGCCACCGATCCGGGCAACGTGGTCGCTCGGCCGAACCGCCTCAGCGAGTCGAGCTGCGGTTGAGACGAGGAGTCGATCGCCCACGGCGTGGCCGAGCGCGTCGTTGACATATTTCAGACGATCGAGATCGATGAAGAGCGCAGCCACATGACCGTGGTCGCCGCGTTGTCGAGCGACGGCGTTTTCGAGAACCGACAGCACTTGCCGGCGATTTGATAAACCGGTCAGGGGATCGTGACTTGCGCGGTGGCGGAGCTGCTCGGTCTCGTGGCGGGCTGCGGTCACCTCGTGCGCGATCACCGCGATGTAGCCATCGTCGCCGCTGTCGACGCTGCCCGGTCGCACCGCAACCGTTGCGCGGAAGACCAAAGCGCGGCCCACCTCGTCGGTGTGGTCGAAGTCGCCCTGCCAGGTGCCGTACTCGGTCGATGTGAGCAGGTGTTGTGGGACATGGTCGAGCAACGACTGCAGCATCGCGTGTGCTGGCGAGCCTTCGGTCATTTGATCTGACGACGTGGCCCCGAGCACCCGCAGTGCAACAGGATTCACGGTCCGAACGGTGCCGTCGCGATCAAGCACAATGACGACCGATCCGTCGGCATCGAGCAATTGGTCGATTGCGCTTGGCAGTACATCGCCCAACTCACCGAAATCGATGTGCAGATCGTCGTCTCGGGCAGCGGTGCCGGGGGACTCGACTGACGTGAGAGGCGGGACACGACGCGCCGGTTCGAATCCTGACGATTCAGCGGTTCGGTTGTCGTTGTCGTCCGGCACAGAGTGCCCCTGTCACTTGCTGATCACGTTGTATCGACCGTAGTCATTGTTCGAATGTTCCGGTCACGTCAGTCGACGCGATCGCAACGATCTGAACAAAATCCAGAAGATCGGCTGCTGGAGTGCCATCGGCAAGTTCGGTCTGCTGGTTGAGCGCAAAGATCGTGAGGCGATATGTATGTGCGGGGTCGCCAGGCGGTGGGCAGGGTCCGTCGTAGCCGACATTGCCGAAGAAATTGAGCCCTTCGATGGCACCGAGTGGCGTCGATCCCTCGGAGAGGGAGATGTCGGTTGGGCTGAGTCCGGCGAGCACCCAGTGGATGAACGGGGGTCCGTCATCGATCGATTCGTCCACGAAGGCGATGGCGAGCTCGACGGTGCCCTCAGGGACGGCGGTCCAACTGACCGCCGGTGACGCGTTGGCGCCGTCGCAAGTGTTGATCGAATCGATGGGGCTGCCGTCGGTCCAGGGGGCAACGATGCTGAACGGTCCTGACGGCGTGGGGAGCGGCCTGCTGCTGTCGAGAATCGGTGACTCGAGAGGAAGCGATGCGAGCGTGCCGACTCCGTCGAGCGGCAACTCCGTCACTGGTGGCACGGTCGCCGGGGCAATGGTGCCGGTCGGTTCCGGCAGGGTCTTGCCGTCACCGGTGTCGCATGCCCCCAACACGCTGAGCATCACGCCCAATCCGGCCGCGTACGCGAGTGCCCGGCTCCTGGGCCGTGTCTCTCGCCTTGCCGCCGGCAGCGCCTGGTGCCTGATCTTTTCTTGCCTGCTCACCAACGCTGCATCGTAGGCCACCAGCCCTCGCCTGCGGCAGCGCCGGTATCCTCCGCTTGTGGCTGATCGTCTGACGCTGTTGACCGTCCATGCACATCCGGACGACGAGGCGTCAAAAGGCGCGCCGACGCTCGCCAAGTACGGCGCCGACGGTGTCCACACGGTTCTCGTCTGTTGTACCGGTGGCGAAGAGGGCGATCTCCAGAACCCCTCCTTGCGCGAGGAAGGGCAACCGTTCCACGGTCTTGAGCCCGATGAGGAGCGCGCGCTTGTGGCCTCGATGCGGGCGCCGGAGCTGGCTGCCGCAGCAGCCGTCATCGGCTTCGACGAGGTCGAGATGCTTGGCTATCGCGACTCGGGCATGGCCGAGACACCGCCGAATGAGCATCCTGGCTGCTTCCACCAGGCTGACCTTGACGAAGCAGTTGGTCGTCTGGTTGCCATCGTCCGCCGGACGAAGTCGCAAGTCATTATCACCTATGGCGATGACCAGGCCGGTTACCCGCATCCCGACCATCTGCGCGTGCACGACATTTCGGTGTTGGCGTTCGATCGTGCCGGCGATCCGGACTGGTATCCCGAGCTTGGTGAGCCCTTCCAGCCTTCGAAGCTCTACTACTCGGTGTGGACCAAAGCGCGCATCGTTGCAGTGCATGAAGCCATGATCGAGCACACGGGTGCATCCCCGTTCTCTGAAGAATGGCTCGCTCGCGACGGTCAGGATCATCGGGTGACCAGCAAAATCGATTGCACCGATTTCCAGTGGGCCCGCACGGGTGCTTTACGGGCGCATGCGACGCAGGTCGACCCGAATGCCGGTTGGTGGTTCGGACTCACCGACGAGCAGTTGTCGATTGCCTACCCCTGGGAAGACTGGATCCTGGCTCGTTCGGTGGTCGGCCCCATCCCGGCTGACGACAGCGAGCGCGACCTGTTCGCCGGAGTGCGCGAGAGTGTGACTTCATGAGCGTGCGGTACATCGTTGTGGTTGCCAAGAAGGACGAGCGCGTCGACGGACCGGATGACGCCGAGATTGTCATCACCGTGTCGCTCGTCGACGCAGCCGCTGACGATTTCGACCCCACGGTCGCGTTCATGCGGGGCAAGCTGAAGGCAGTGGGCCACACCGGCCAGATCCTTGATCTGCTGAAGTCGGGCGACGCAGCCACGGCTCTCGCCACACTCGTCGCTACCGCGTAGCGTCGGCACCTCGGCCGACTCGGATCCCTCGGGGAAGTTACGCCCGCTGGGCAGCGCGGAGTTCTTTGAAACCGATCGTCACGGCGCCGGACGCGTCGAGGGCCGCGCGTAATGCATCACTGGTGGCGAGCTTGAGGTCGGCGACCCAGCCATCGGCTGCATCCCCGGCGAACGCTCGAACTTCGGGCGTGTCGATGGCCGGTTGGATGTGGATCTCGGTGACTCCTGGCTGCAGCGCAGCGATGGCATCGAAGACTCGATCTGAGCTGCCGGCGCGCCAGTCGTGGTCGAAGTGGTCGGGAAACACCACACCTTCATCGGCAGCGAGTTGGCGGAATGGGAATCCCGCGTGTTCGGCGGTGACGGTGGAGGGGAGGCGGATTGGCAACCGGTATTCGAAGGCCAACTCAAGGTAGACGTCGAAGAACTCGGGGCGCAGAGTGATAGCCGACAAATGCGGCGCGAGGTGCGTGACGTCGATGCCCCAGGCGAGAGCACGTTCGATCTGCGCTCGGAGTTCGCGGAGCACCTCGGTGTGGTCAGCATGTTCCCAGAGATCTTCGAGCGAACGCGGGAATCCACCTTCGCCGGAGAGCAGCGAGGGGGAGCTTGTGATCGGTCCCCAGCGATAGCAGCTGTGTTCGGCATTGAGGGTGAGGTGCACGCCGATGTCATCGCCCGGTGCGACGTTGTTCGCTGCGTGGCAGGCCCACGGTGCGGGCACCATGATCGAGGCGCAGGTGGCCGCGCCTTCCCGCATTGCCTGGAACACACCGACATTCGACGCGTGGCTTGCGCCGAGGTCGTCGCAGGAGAGGATGACGAGCTTCACGTCGGGGGCGTGTCCGAGCCGTTCGGCGAGAGTGGTCACGGAGTGGACGTTAACCGCTGCAGGCGGCCCAGAGACCGGCGTCGTCAGCTTCCGCAGCGCGGGCTGCGTCGGCGAAGAGTTCGGCGAAGGTGTCGTTGGGCGGGATCGAGAGCGGCTGGGCGAAGCCTTGGCGCATGATCTCGTAGTTGACGAAAATGCCGTCATCGGCTCGGTAGACGTAACCGAGGAGACGCCCGAAGTCGTCCCGGTTCACGACGTCTCGTTCGATGTAGACCGGTGTGCCAATCGGGAGAAGTTCTTGGGTGAAGGCCGTGGCCTCGGGCCCGAAGCACTCGATTGGGCTGTTGGGCTTCTTGGTTTCTGGCGTGTCGATGCCGATCAGCCGAACCCGCTCTTCGCGGCCGGTGATAATGACGTCGACGGTGTCGCCATCGATGACATCGTCGATGACGGCGTTCGCCTCGAGTTCTCCGGGGGCTGGCGCGGTCGTCGTGGTCCCGGTCGCGTCGAGGCCGTCACACGCGGCCAATGCACTGAGTGCAACGACGACGACCCACACCTTCACCCGGCATTGTCTACCCCGAACCGCTCGCCCATCCGTTTGCGTCGGGATTTTTGCGAACCGGGTCGCAGAAATCCCGACGCAAACGACGGTTGACGATCAGACTCGTTCGATGATGGTGCCGGTGCCGAGGCCGCCACCGCAGCACATGGAGATGAGGCCGTACCTCCCGCCTGTCCGTTCCAGCTCGTAGATCGCCTTGGTCAGCAAGAACGCCCCGGTCCCACCGAGCGGATGGCCCAGCGCGATGGCTCCACCGTTCGGATTTGTCTTGGCCAAATCAGCGCCAGTCTCTTTCGCCCAGGCGAGAACGACGGACGCGAATGCTTCGTTGATCTCGAACACATCGATGTCGTCGATCGAGAGTCCGGTGCGCTCGAGGAGACGTTGCGTCGCGTCGATCGGGCCGGTGAGCATCAACTCAGGGTCGGTACCGACGAGACAGGTGTCGACGATGCGGGCCTTCGGCGTGAGTCCGAGCGCGGCGGCCTTCTCTTCGGTCATCATCAAGATGGCCGCGGCGCCGTCGGAGATCTGGGACGCATTTCCTGCCGTGTGCACGCCATCAGGTCGACCGACCGGTTTGAGCGTTGCGAGCTTCTCGATCGAGGTCTCGCGGAGCCCTTCGTCGCGGCCAACGGTGTGGGTGTCGCCAGTCGGGTTGCCCTCTTCATCGACATCGGGGGCAACGACTTCGATGTACTGCCCGGCGAAGCGATCTTCTTCCCACGCCTGAATGGCCCGCTGTTGAGATGCAAGGCCGAACGCATCGGTGTCTTGGCGGGTGATCTCCCACTTGTCCGCGATGCGTTCGGCACCTTCGAACTGTGAGGTCATCTCGTACTGATCGAAGTACGGCGGCGGGATCGGGACGCCGAGGCCGAGCTTCTTCGAGCCGCTTGCGCCGATCGGCACGCGACTCATGGCCTCGACACCACAGGCCATCGCGACATCGACAACTCCGGAACCGACGAGCGATGCCGCGAGACCTGTGGCCTGTTGGCTCGAACCGCACTGGGTGTCAACGGTGGTCGCCGCGGTGGTCAGCGGGAGGCCAGCGCCAAGCCAGGCCGTGCGGGTGAGGTTGAATGCCTGCTCGCCTGCCTGGCTGACCACGCCGCCAACGACCTGCTCGACTTCGGCTGGGTCAATGCCTGTGCGCTCGATCAGTGCCTTCTGAACGAGACCGAGCGTCTCGCCCGGATGCAGAGTTGACAGGCCACCATTGCGCTTCCCGATGGGAGTACGGACGGCATCGACGATCACGACATTGGTCATGGCCCGATGGTAGGAAATCGTCTGCTCCGGGCTGCAGTTCGAGAGTCGAGTGTGACCGACGTCAGCCGACGCGGCGCAGAACTGCCGACAGGTGATGCTGAATCGGCAGTCCGACTGCGGCCATCCGCATCGTGTACCGCATCGTGTCGCCGGTGACCTCGAAGGTGCGCTCAGTCTGGGTGACCTCCTTGGCGGACGACGAGCCGGTGACCGTGGTCGAGCGAAGGTCGATCATGAACGTGTCGCTCCCGGGCATGTTGGGGGCCGCAAAGCCTTCGAGTATCTCTGTGACTCCGGTGGGATGGGCGAGCACGAGCTCAGCGAGGCCTCGCTCGGGAAACCGCCAGTAGCCGGATTCGGCATGGAGCGGCCGACCGTCATCGGTCGCACGCGTGCGCTGTTGGTAGGCGAGGAATGGCTTGCCCACATGATCGAAGGTGATGGACTCCGTGTACTCGAACGCCTCGATGGTCGGATACTCGCCACGGCCGGCTCCTTCCCAGGTTCCGAGGAGCATTGACACGTCGGCGAGATCGGTGTGGAGAACTGGTCCCGATGCGGCAGTCATGGTTGCGACGCTACGCCGCGCTGCGTGTTCGTGGTACGAATGCCGACGATGAGCTCGCGCATGGAACTGAATCTCGTGTCGATGAACACCGCAGCGCTGTACCAGCCGCTCAACGACGTGCCCGGTGGTTTCGTCGGCGAACGGCGGTTCGTGCATGTCATCGGCACCACTGTCTTCGTTGATGACCGAGCTGAGGATGAGGCCTGGCCACAGCACTTCATCGGCATCGTCGATGGCATCGGCTGGTGGGCGATCGATGTCCCCGATGCTGCGGGCGATCCGTCGTATGGAGCGGCAATGGATCTCTACCGATACTTCGGTGCAGCTTCGGAAGCGGAGTGGCTTGCAGCGGGACGAGCGGTACAGGTGGCCGAATGGGTCCGCACCCATCGGTTCTGTGGCCGGTGCGCGACGCCGACGGGACCTTCTGCCGGCGAGCGTGGGCTCATCTGCCCGGCGTGCGAACTCGTTGTCTATCCGCGCGTCGCGCCAGCGATGATCACCTTGATCACCCGGGGTGAACCGGGCCCCGATCAAGAGGCCTTGCTGGCTCGTGGCGTGCGCTTTCCGGTACCGATGTATTCATGCCTTGCCGGTTTCGTCGAGCCCGGCGAAGACCTCGAAGGGGCCGTCATCCGTGAGGTCAAAGAAGAAGTCGGGGTGGACGTCGACGATGTTCGATACGTCGGCAGCCAGCCGTGGCCCTTTCCGCACAGCCTGATGGTCGGCTTCCGCGTCAACTACACCGGCGGCGACATTGTGTGTGAGGAGTCCGAGATCATGGACGCCAATTGGTACCGCAAGGATGACCTGCCGATGATTCCACCGACAATGTCGATCGCCGGTCGGATCATCGAACAGTGGATCAACGAGGTTTGAACGCGGTGACTGATCTGAAGTCGCCTGGCGTGATCGTCGTCACCGGTGGAAGTCGCGGCATCGGTGCGGCAACGTGCCGGCTGGCTCATGCGGCCGGCTATCAGGTCGTCTTCAGTTACAACTCGAATGCTGACGCCGCCGCGGCGGTTGTTGCCGACTGTGATGGCGCTGCGATCGCAGTGCAGGCCGACGTGCGCCACGAAGCCGATGCGGCGAACCTCTTCGATGCGGCTGAGGAAGCGTTCGGACCCGCCACGGTCTTGGTCAATAATGCCGGCATTCTGCACGAGCAAGTGCGGTTCGACGAGATGAGCGTTGACCGATGGCGTGAAGTCTTCGACGTGAACGTGGTCGGTTCGTTTATCTGCGCCCGCGAGGCGGTGCGGCGAATGTCCACCCGTCATGGCGGAGCCGGCGGAGCGATCGTCAACGTGTCGTCGGCGGCGTCCTACCTCGGCAGCCCTGGCGAGTACATCGACTACGCCGCGACGAAGGCAGCGATTGACACGATGACCCTCGGCCTCGGCAAGGAAGTCGCGACCGAAGGAATCCGTGTCAACGCGGTGCGTCCCGGTGTGATCTACACCGACATTCACGCAAGCGGCGGTGAGCCCGGTCGGGTCGATCGGGTGGCGGGTGGAGTCCCGATGCAACGGGGTGGACAGGCTGAAGAAGTTGCCGATGCCATCCTGTGGCTTGCATCCGATGCGAGTTCTTACATCACGGCAACGACACTGAACGTCAGCGGCGGTCGCTGAAGCCCAGCTGGTCACCGGGAGAAATTCCCTGCTCAGCTGGATCGTCCTACTCGTCGAACAGCGTCGGAGCCACGGGGTCGGTGCCGAACATTTCGAGTTGTTCCCACGTGACGGCGACATCGCTGACGACCCGCCACCGCAAGCGGCCTTGCGACCCTGGGCGTCGGATCTCGACAACTTCGGCGCGCAGCGACCGAGCGGAGCCGTCTGGGTCACGGAGCAAGATGCTGCCGTCTGGTTCGATGCCAACGACTTTGCCGACCACCCACCGGCCCGTGTTGTTGCGTCGGAAGCGGATCGGCTCGTCGTGACGCAACCCGAGGCGGGCGAGGGCGGCAGGTGAGCGTTGCATAGTTGAGATGGGTGTGCGTCAGCCGCCCATGACCGAACGCTGCAACTTGCGCATACCGCCCAGCCAACGCTCGGGATTCTCAGCTTTCAACTGCATGTAGCCGGCAACCTCGGGGTGCGGAAGAACGAAGAACCCTTCGCGCTCGATGGTGTCGGCCACCTCGACAGCGACGTCGGCAGGCTCAAGGACGTCGCCCGCCGCCTTCACCACGTTGCCGCCAGGCAGCGCATCATCGCCCGCATGCAACATGGCGGTGTTGACTCCCTGTGGGCAGAGGCAGGTGACCTTGACACCGCGGTCGCCATACGTGATGGCCATGTATTCGGCAAACGCAACGGCGGCCCGCTTCGTGACGGTGTACGGCCCCGAGCCGATCTGGGCGAGCAGTCCCGCCGCCGACGCGGTGGAGCAGAAATACCCGTCGCCGCGTTCGAGCCAGTCGGGAAGGAGGTACTTGGCTGCCCAGCGGTGGGCGTGGACGTTCACATTCATCGCCAGTTCCCAATCGTCTTCTGGTGTTTCGACGACCCCTGCTCCCGTGCCCACCCCAGCGTTGGCGAAGAACAGGTCGATCTGCCCGAGTTCCACAATCGACTGCTCGACGAGCGCTCTGTTGCCAGCCTCGGTGCTGACGTCTGCGTCGAGGCCCACGGCACCATCAAGAGTGGCAGCGACGTCGCGAGCACCTCGGAGATCGGCCAACACGACATTGGCTCCACGTGCGTGGAACTCGCGGGCGAGTGCTTCGCCGATACCTCGTCCCGCACCGGTGACGACAACGTTCTTCCCCTGCAGTTCCATGGCAATGCATCGTAGGCGGATGACCGCTGACGGCCCTGTCTTGAGGTGTGTGTCACCGTCGCCCGCGGATCATCGCGGATCATCGCGGATCATCGCGGACCATCGCGGATTCGAGACGATCGTGTGACAGCTTTCTGAACTCAGAGGTGGTGCACGCACCCGCACTGATCGGCGGGTACCGTGTTGGTTAATGACTGATCAGCGCAACGCCAACGAAGCAGTGATCAACGAAGCACTCGGAGTCATCGACGGCGCACTCGCCAAGATGATGTCGCGTGAACTCGTGTCGACCGGCGAAGTCGCCGATCTCTTGCTTGACGTACGGAGCCTCCTCACCACCGAGGCCGAAGCCGCCGTCATGCCGGTGATCGAGACCATCGAACCGATCACCACCGAAGCGGTCTGACCCGAAAGGGGTCCACCTCGCCGGTTCAGCCGCCGAGGGCGGTGAAGGCCGCAATCGAGTCGGTCAGGCACGCTCGCAAGAGTTCAGGTTCGGTCACTGCCGCCGCGTCGGTGTTCAGGCCCATGTCGAGGTGTCCGTCGTAGCTGAGCAGCGTGAGGTTGAACGCAACGCCGCTGAGCGGGCCGATCGGGATGTTGTGTAACAGTCGTGCGCCGGCGACGTACAACGGAACAGGCGCGCCGCGCACGTTTGAGGTGGCGAAGTCAACGGTCTGGGACTGTTGCCGCGCCAGCCGAGTGATGAGCGAGGTCGGCATCGCTGATGCCAGTGCGGCGAGTGCGTCCAGGGAGGTGTTCGAGCTGTCCTCCATCGCGTGTGCTGTGGCGTCCTGGATGGCGTGGAACCGTTCCTCGATCGGCATTTCGCCGGTCGGGACGAGCAGCCGGACCAGTGAGAATGCGTTGGCACCCGACTCTTCGGTGCGAGTACTGATCGCCATCGAGGACCGAAGGAAATCGACCGGCGCATCGAGTGCTACGTGGTACCGGCTGGCTGCCTCGGTTGCAATGGTCATGAACGCGGTATTGAGCGTGCCGCCGAGGGCCGTGGCGGCTGCCTTTGTGTCGTCGAACGGTGCCGTGGCGCGTTCGATTCGGCGTCGGGCGGACCGATCGGTCCAGAGTGGCGAATGCGCGGCCTCGGTATCGCTGAGTTGCGAGACGATCCCGCGAAAGGTGTCGGCCGCAGCGTTGCTTGCATCAGGAAGTTGTCCCGGATCAGCAAGGAGTTCCTTGACCTGCTTCGCGACTTCGAGCGGGAACCGCAGACCGCTGGCGAGCACGTCGCGCACCGCGTCGGCGGCCCGTGTGTCGGCATCTCGAAGGTCTTCGCGTGCGCTATCGATCTCATCCGGATTGGGAGTGATCGGTTGCACGGCGTCGCGCTCGAAGTCGAGGTACTCGAGCGACAGTTGCACGCCGCTCTCGCCGTCGGCGATCGTGTGGTGGAGCTTCTGCACGATGGCGGCCCGGTTGCCCTTGAGGCCCTCGATGACGGTGAACTGCCAGAGCGGTCGAGAACGATCGAACGGGTCGGCGCAAATGAGGCTGGCGAGGTCGAACAGCTGTCGCTCGGTGCCCGGCTTGGGGAGTGCAATACGCCGGACGTGCATGTTGATGTCGAAGTCCGAGTCGTTGACCCAGGTCGGAGCGCCGATATTGCCCGGGGCGGTCTGGACCCGTTGTCGCAGTCGGGGCATCGCCAACGTGGCGCGCAGCAGGCGGGCGGTCAACAGTGCAAAGTCCGGTGCCCGGTCGAGCAGCGTGACCGTGCCGAACGTCGAAGAGAGTTGCGGGTCCTTCTCGAGGCGCCACATCAGACCCTCTGCGTCGCTCATCTTGGAGTCGTAGACGATGTCGCTCATCAGCGACCAGGGTAGAGGGCCGACGGCGACGGCGGAGCAGGATCGCCGGCGGCGTGGCGGGTCAGGCGGGAAGCAGCTGCCGGGCGATTCGACGCCCAGCGACGCCGAGCAGTGTGCCAACGACGAACCCACCGACCACGTCGGAGCCATGGTGGATGCGGACGTAGGCGCGGCTGACGCCGACGATGCTGGCAACGGTGTACCAGACGCTGCCGAGCCGTTTGCCGTCCCACGCGGTGAGCATCGTGGCGGCAAAGGCGGCGGCACTGGAGTGGCCGCTGGGGAACGACGACGTCATTGGCCGACGTACCTTGAGGCCGTCTTCGCCGTCGGCGGTCGGCCGTGTGCGCTTGAACAGTCGCTTGACGCCTTGGTTGACAATGAGACTCTCTGCGCCGATCAAGATCGCGAGGAGGAGCACCTGGTCACGCCGACCCTTGGCGAGACCCCGGCCCAGACTGATGGCATGCCAGATCATGCTGAATTCGCCGACATGGCTCGCGGTGGTGAACAGCTTGTCGGCGACGGGATTGCCACGGAGATGCTCGAGGAGCTCGTCGATTCGGCGATCGAAGGCATCGACGGCGGGACCGAAGGCGCCTTGGCCGGGAACCTCCAGGTCGTCGCTGATCGGTGAGAGAGGGTCGGTCATGGCGAAGTCACGCTGACCGGTTGCGGTGCGAGGAGTGCGTCGTAAGCGGCCCGCGCCTCGACTTCGGCCAGGTCAGGGTTGCCGCCGAACGCTGGGCACCACTGCTGAAAGGAGCACCAATTGCAGAGGTTGCTCTGATTGGGTCGGAAATCGCCTGTGGTGCACGCTCGCTCAACTGCTGACCAGACGGCCTTCGTTCGAGTAGTGATGAACTTGACCGACTGCGGGGAGGGAACCGTCTCGATTGTCTCGCCCGACTTGAGGTACATCAGTCGAATCTTCGACGGGATGACACCGAAAACCTGCTCGCAGAGGAATGCATAGAAATGGACGCCAGCCAGGCTCTTTTGCTCGAACCGGCCAGACGGAGCGCGTCCGGTCTTGTAGTCGGTGACCACCAAGCCGCCATGCTCGTCGAGTTCGAGCCGGTCGATGATGCCGCGCAACTGCAGGCTGCCGACATCGGCGGTCATCCAGAGCTCAAGTCCGATCTCGCGAACCGTGGTCGGGTCTTCCATCGCAAAGTACTTTTCGATCAGGGTCTCGCACTCGGAGCGGAACGAGGCTGCGGCCGCAGCATCGAGGCGGAGGCCGACGTAATCGGGGTGCGTCGAGTACTCGTCCAGCGCTGTGGCAAGGTCAATGGCAAGCGACGCTGGGGTGCGGTCGGTCGTCGGGCGAACGAAGAGCAGTTCGAGCGCGCGGTGCACGATGGTGCCTTTGGTGGTGGCAATACCGGGCGGTTCGGGCAGCTTCTGAATGGACGAGAAACGGAACTGCATCGGACATGACGTGAACGAACCGACGCGTGATGGCGACAGCGACATCGGCACGGTGTAGGCCGGTGGGTCGGCGTCAGCGGCAATCTCGGTCATGTTGGCAACCATACCGATGAGCGCTCACAGAGTCGGGGCGCCAGCGATCTCGGGACGGATTGCCGTGGATTGCTGGTCAGAATTCCCCGAGCTCGGCGCGAACAGTGCAACGTCAGACGGCGTCGCGGATCAGCTGGGCTGTTTCGCCCGGATCGATGAACGGGCTGAGGTGATTGCCGGCCGGGAGCTCGATGTACGAGCCGTTGGGCAGCCGATCGGCGACGCGTTGAGCGATGCCCGCCGGGCTGCGTTCGGTTTCGACCTTGCCGGAGACCACGACGATGCGGGTCTCGATCTCGGGAAGCCGCTCGAAAAGGTCATGCGTCGCGCCCATCTCGAAGGTGCGGGCTTCGTGTTCCGGTGCGCAGCGCAGCGTGACGCTTGAGTCCGTCGGCTCGAATCCGTACTCGACGTAGGCGCGCAGGATCTCCGGGTCGAAGAACTGCATGGGAGGTTTCGAGGCGTAGTTGTCGATTGCGGCCTCGAACGAGTCGAATGTGTCGCGCCGGTTCCGTGCGGCAGTGACCATTGGCGATGGGTCGTCGCCGGGGCGCCCCATCATCTGCGGAAAGATGATCGGCTCGAAGGCCACGATCACGTCGAACAACTCCGGATTGCGAAGTGCCGCCATCACGAGGCTGGCACCACCCATCGAGTGACCGAAGGCCACCAGGCCACCTTCCGGGGCAAGCGCCTCGGCAGCGACGGTGGCGTCGTCGCCGTAACAATCCCAGTCGACCTGCCAGTCGGTTGGGCGCGGCGTCTCGCCGTGCCCTCGATGGTCGAGTCCGAACGAGGTGAACTCGTTGCTCAGCCGCGTTGCGATGGGTTGGTAGCAGTGAGCGTGGAATCCGGTCGCATGGCTGAACAGCAGCCTGGGACCACTGCCTCCGAAGTCGTGGATTGCAACGTTGACACCATCAGAGGATTCGACCCGCACGGCGACATCATCGCTGGATGAGCCCCTCCTTCGCTAATCCTGTCCGTTTCCCGGCGACACGGCGGCGCAATGGGCCGGGTCTGCTCAGTCGCTACTCGTCGTTCTTGCGCTTGCGGGCGCGGCGCCACCAGCCGAGGACCAACCGGTCGAGCAGGATGCCCAGCCCGATGGCGATGGCGATGGCGGTCCAGATGCGGCTCGAGAAATCGAAGAAGAGGAACTTGATCTCGATCTGGTCGCGGTTCTGTGCGACGAACACCGCAGTAATGATGGCAACGACGATGGTGAGGACGAGAAACAGTCCGGGCCCGTTGCGGCCACCGCGAGATGGTTGGTCGTCGAAGTCAGAATCGCTCACGTCACCAGCATGTCAGTCCTTGAGGGCCTTGAGGAACATCGCGGTCTCCTCGGCAATGGCGGCGGGGACTTCGTAGCCGGTCTGATCCGTCACGGTGTCCCAGTTGTCGCGCAGGCTCTCGGGTGTGAGCTCGTTGCTCGTGTACCCCTGGCACTCGGCAATGAACACTTCAGCGACACGCCCGCCACCGACGGAGTACACGCGTCCGGTGGAATCACACGACTCGTGGCTCAGGTAGGTGACGAGTGGCGAGACCAATTCCGGCTGCAGCTTCTCGCCGAGCGGACCGAGCAGGTCTTCGGTCATGCGAGTGAAGGCGAGCGGTGCAATGGCGTTGGCCTTGACGTTGTACTTGGCGCCCTCGACGGCGAGCACGTTGGTGAAGCCGACGAGGCCCATCTTGGCAGCGCCGTAGTTGGCCTGCCCGAAGTTGCCGAAGATGCCGGCGGCCGACGAGGTGGACACGATGCGGCCGTAGCCCTGCTCGCGCATCAGCTTCCAAGCGGGGCCGGTGACGTTGAACGCACCGCGCAGGTGCACGTCGAGGACGGGGTCGACGAGGTCCGGTCCCATGTTGTGGAACGACTTGTCGCGCAAGATGCCGGCGTTGTTGATGACAATGTCGACCTTGCCGTACGCGTCGACGGCAGTCTTGACGATGCTCTCGCCGCCCTCTGGCGTGGCAACCGAGTCGGTGTTTGCGACGGCGTCGCCGCCCGCTGCGGTGATTTCGTCGACGACGAGCTGTGCGGCACCCTTGTCGCTGCCCGACCCGTCGACCGAGCCGCCGAGGTCGTTGACCACGATGAGTGCGCCGCGCGCCGCCATCATCAGCGCGTGCTGTTTGCCGAGACCGCCTCCGGCTCCGGTGATGATCGCTACTTTGCCGTCGAAACCAAGATCTGTCATGGGCGCTGATGTTACCGGCGGGTATCGAGGCACCGAAATTCACCGGACCTGACACCCGAATCGGCGTGTCAATAACCAGCGGCGTGACGGCAGGTGATGGAGATGTGGTCGAATGATGGCCATGAAGTCACAGAACCTCGCTCTGATCACCGGACTCACTGCTGTCCTGGCAAGCTGCTCCTTCTCGACGGGCACGACTCCTGAGCGGGCTGGAGAGGTGCTGATTGAGGGCGCACTTGGCGAGCAGGTCGGTTTGGTCTTCGTCGACGCCGACTGCGCTGCCCCCGCCGATCGTGAGGTCGGAACGCCCTTTTCGTGCACCGCAATGACGGAAGCTGGCGAGACGGTCACGTTTGAGGGGGTTGTCGACCCTGACGACTCGATCTTTGTCGCGGCCTCGAACGTCATCGTTGCAAATGAGATGTCCGTCGTCGAAACCGAGGCGGCTGGAGTGCTGGGCGAAAACATTGGCGTGGTCATCGACCCCTCCGATGTCGATTGCCCTGACGAGAGCACCGTGCTGGTCGACGATCGTCTGCGCTGTGAGATCTCCGACGCGGCGTCAGGTGATCGCTACGAGATGTTCCTCACTGCGGTCGGTTTTGAATTGCGTGAAGGGTTCACCCAGCGCTCGTACGAGGTCGGGGACCAACTGAACTGAGCCGGCGCGAGCAGCTCAGCGTTCAATGCGCAGCGGTTCGTCGGCAGTGACGACATGAATCCGGTCTTCGATTCCGACTGGCACCCCAAGGCCGTCAGCCAACGTCAGCGTGCACCCGTCGTGATCGAGCTCGACGCGGACGCGCGATCCGTGCCGAGTCAGATGGAACGTCACCGAATCCCAGACGGCGGGCAGCCGCGGCGCGAACTCCATACGGTCGCCGCGTTCGACCATTCCGGCGAAGCCGTACACAATTCCTGCCCACACTCCGCCTGCAGAGGCGATGTGGACACCGTCAGAGGTGTTTCCGTGCAGATCGCACAGATCGAGATAGAGGGCCTGGCGGAAGTAGTCGACAGCGAGATCTTCGTACCCGACGCCGGCGGCGACAATCGACTGCACGCATGCTGACAATGAGGAGTCGCCGGTGGTGATTGGGTCGTAGTAGTCGAAGTTGCGTCGCTTCTGTTCTTCGGAGAAGTGTTCGCCACGGAGGAACATCGCCAGCACGACGTCGGCCTGCTTCAAGACTTGATGCCGGTAGATCACCAGCGGGTGGTAGTTGAGTAACAGCGGGTACTTGTCGGCGGCGACTCCGTCCCAATCCCACGGTTCGAGGTCGAGGAACTCAGAGTCCTGAGGGTGGATCTCGAGGTCATTGTCGAATGGGATGTACATCGCGTCGGCCGCAGCGTCCCACTCGTCGAGCTCACCGATGTCGAGCCCCGTCGAGCGTTGGACATGCGCGAATTGTTCGGGGTTCCACTCGGCAAGGAATCGCACAGTTCGGGCGGCGTAGCGCAGGTTGAAACGCGCCATCACGTTCGTGTACGTGTTGTCGTTGACGACTGTCGTGTACTCGTCGGGCCCGGTCACGCGGTGAATGTGGAAGCTGTCTGAGCCGTTGGTCGCGTAGAAGCCGAGGTCGGCCCAGAGTCGCGCGGTCTCGATCAACATCTCGGCTCCCTCGTGCGCGAGGAACTCGACGTCGCCGGTCGCGTCGAGGTACCGGCGGAGCGCGAAGACGACGGCGGCGTTGATGTGATACTGCGCCGTGCCGGCTGCATAGTAGGCCGACGCTTCTTCACCGTTGATCGTCCGCCAGGGGTACAGGGCGCCGCGTTCGCTGAGCATCGAAGCGCGTTGGCGGGCAGCATCGAGCATCTTCCAACGGAAACGCATCACCTTGCGCGCAGCCTCGGGATTGTTGTACGCAAGGAACGGGGCGACGTACACCTCGGTATCCCAGAAGTAATGGCCGTCATAGCCTCCCGCAGTGACGGCCTTCGCGGCGATTCCCTGTTCGTGTGTGCGCGCCGATGCCTGGGCGAGCTGGAAGAGGTTCCAGCGGAGTGCCTGCTGATCGCCGTCGTTACCCCGCAACTCGATGTCGGACGCTGCCCAATAGTCACCGAGCCACTGGCCTTGTTCGGCGACGAGACGCGCGCCGCCCTCGTCGGCGGCTCGGCGCAATGTGCGCGCACACCGATCGGCGAGTTCCTCTGGTGGGACCCCGCGAGAGGTGTGGTACGAGACGAACTTGGTGATCGTCACCGTTTCTCCTGCATCAGGATGCGCAGTGATCACCGATTTCGCGATGTCGTCCTCGAGTGTCGTTTCGATCCGCGTTTCGCACGCCGCGTCTACGTGGTTCCAATAGCCGCATGCCAGGGTCATGCCACTGTTGCGGCAGCGGTAGCCGAGCACGACGCTGCCCTCTTCGCGTTGCTGCAGCCGCGGCTCGAGCACACGCTCGGTGAACTTGCTCGCCTTGCGAGGATCCTTGCCCTCACCCAGTGCTGCGGAGCGAACGTGGTATTCGTCCTCACCATCCTGGCGATTGAGGAGCTGCGACGATACGACGATGGGGGCGGGCGCGTCGAGTGGCGTGATTTCGATCGTCATCATTGCGAGATGGCGATGGACGAGGCTGACGAGGCGAGTCGACGACACCTTCACCCGATTGCCGGACGGCGTACGCCACAGCAGATCGCGTCGCAAGACGCCCGCGCGAAAGTCGATCGACCGCTCGTACTCCGTGAGATCTGCGGTCCCGAGTAGCAGCGGCTCGTCATCGACGTACAGCTTCATCAACTTGCCGTCGGGGACGTTGACGATGGTTTGGCCTGTCGTGGCAAACCCGTAGGCCTCCTCGGCGTGTTTGATCTCCCAGGTTTCGTGGAATCCGTTGAGGAACGTGCCGTGGCTGTGCGCGTTGCGACCTTCTTCGGGGTTGGCGCGCATCCCGAGGTAGCCGTTGCCGAGTGCGAACAATGACTCGGTGACCCCGAGGTCGTTGTCGTCGTATTCGGTCTCGACAAGCCGCCACCGATCGACGGGGAAGCGATGCTGGGGGAGCCCGGTTGGCGTAGGACGGTGCTTCATCGTGCGGCTCCATGACTTACGGCGGCATCGTGATCGGCGGGGGGAAGGAGTTCGTCGAGGTCGTCGACGACGAACGTCGCGCCGCTGTTGAGGAGCGCGTCGACTCCTGCACCGCGATCGACACCGATGACTACCGCGAAGTGGCCTGCCTTTCCGGCAGCGACTCCCGACGTGGCGTCTTCGATCACGACAGTGCGTGCCGGTTGAACGCCAAGGCGTTCGGCACCCAGCCGATATCCGTCAGGCGCCGGCTTGCCAGCCAGACCCTCGGCGGCAGCGACGATGCCATCGACAACCACATCGAATCGGTCACTCAGGCCAGCGGCAGCGAGCACGGGCACGGCGTTCTTCGATGACGACACAATGGCACTCGGAACGTCCGCTTCGGCGAGCAGGTCGAGCGTGGCCTGAGAGCCGGGGTAAGCGGCGATGCCGTCGCGCTCGAGGATCACGTTGAACAGTTCGTTTTTCCTGTTGCCCATCGCGCAGACACTGTCGTCGCCGGGCGCATCGTCGGCTGTGCCTTCGGCAAGAGTGACGCCACGTGACGCGAGGAAGTCACGGACTCCGTCATAGCGGGGCTTGCCGTCAACGTGGTGCAGGTAGTCGGCCTGCGTGAAGTCGTAGGCGGCGAAGAGTTCGCCCCATGCGTGCTCATGAATCTCAGCGGTCGGCGTGATCACTCCGTCGAGGTCAAACAGCACACCTGCGTAGTCGGTCCACGTGAAGTTGGACGCCGTCACTCGATCCATTCGGTGAGGCTATGCGCGACCGGCCGCCTGCGTCATGGTGTCTGCTCAGCTGCGCGATCGGTGGCGATGCGCTTGAGGTCCTTGTAGTCGAGTTTGCCGTTGGCTGCGCGGCTGACTGAGTCGATCGTGAAGACCGCTTTTGGTGCCTTATAGGCGGCGAGATGGGCCTTGACATGGTTGCGGAGTTCAGTTGCATCAATCGTTGCGTGAGCGTGCGGCTCGACGAGGGCGTTGATTGCCTCGCCCCACTTGTCGTCGGGAAGCCCAACCACGGCTGCGTCGGCCACTGACGGGTGCAGCTTCAAGCACTCCTCGACTTCTTCGGGGTACACCTTCTCGCCGCCGGTGTTGATGCATTGACTGCCGCGGCCGAGCAACGTGACGGTGCCGTCGGCTTCAACGGTCGCATAGTCGCCTGGAATCGAGTATCGGTCGCCATCGATCGTCACGAAGGTCTGCGCCGATTTGGCATCGTCCTTGTAGTAGCCGACCGGCGTGCGCCCGCGCTGCGCGACGCGGCCAAGTTCGCCGGAGCCGGGCACGACGTCCGTTCCCTCGTCGGTGATCACGCGCGTGTTTGGACCGAGTTCAAACTTCGCCGTCTTCCCGCCCGATTCGGAGGTGGTCGTGTTCGTCGCCATGCCGATCGCCTCGCTCGAGCCCAGCGCATCGACCATGATCAGCCGGTCGTTGTGGCGGAGCAGACCGTCCTTGCTTTCCTTGGACCACATCACGCCGGACGACACGATGACTCTGAGCGACGAGATGTCCCATCGGTCGGGTTCGGCGTCAAGTGCGCGCAGGATCGGTTTCGCGAAGGCATCGCCGACGATTGACGTCGAGTTGACGCCGTATTGCTGCACGGTGTCGAGGAACTCAGCAGGGTCGAAGTGGCGGCCGGTCATCGTCGTGATGCTGCCGCCGACCATCAGATTGCTGATCGCGTTGAAGAGCCCGGTGCCGTGCATGAGCGGCGCTCCCGGCATATTGCGAGGGCCTGGCCGACTCACCCGCTCCTCGATGGCATTGAGGTCCTGTTCCGGCGGCATGCGCTTGCGGTTGTTGGCATCCAGTACACCGAAGAGGTCGTCCTGGCGCCACATCACGCCCTTTGGCATCCCCGTGGTCCCGCCGGTGTACAAGAGCATGAGGTGGTCGCCCGAACGGCCCCACGGCCCGGCGACGTTGACCTCAGTACCCGATGCTGCCGCAGTCTCGTACGGCGTTGCCCACTCAGGGCAGTGCCCGGAGGCGTCGTCAACCCACAGCCAGGTGGAGATTCGAGGTACTCGGTGGCGAATCGCCTCGATCTGGTCGACGAAGGCGCCGTGGAACACGACCGCAGTGACGTCTCCGTTGTCCCAGAGGTAGACGAGTTCGTCCGCTGCATATCGGTAGTTGGTGTTGACTGTGGCGAAGCCGGCCTTGAACGCAGCGAACGTCGACTCCAGGTACTCCGGACAGTTGTAGAGGTACTGCGCGATCTTGTCCTGCTCGGCGACGTTGGGAGTGTCGAGCAGCGCCTGGGCGACGCCGTTGGCGCGGCGGTTCATTTCCGCCCATGAAATCTGTCGATCGCTCTGCTGTTGGGCGAGTGCGTCGCCGAGTTGACCGGCAATGACCTCCCAGAGGTCGGCGAAGTTCCAGCCTCTCGCGCTGTCGGGTGCGGTCGCGTCTATGGGTTCGCTCACGTCGAGCGACGGTAACCACCTATGACGGGGGTCCCTGCATCAGACGGTCGTAGGCGGCAGCCACCGGCGAGTGTTCAGACATCGCGCCCCACATCGACTCGATCCACCAGGTGGCACCGGCATCCCGGTAGGCGCTCGGGGAGTGGTCGGTCCACTGGCCTTCCACCACGATGTCGAAGCTGTCAGAGGTGTCTGGGTGCTCGGCGATCTCAGCTCGAAGCGCGGCCACCTCGTCGAGGTGCGGCTGGCGGACTCCACCCTCGGCGTCGGGATCCATGACCTGCGGAATGATGCCGTCCCAGCGAAGTGCCCGACGCATCGACTTGTTGCGGCCGAGTGCGCCGACACACCAGATCGGCACCCTGGGTTGCTGCACGGTGTTGCCGAGAGTCGGGAACTCTGTGGACTGGACGGTGTAGTGCGTGCCGCTGTATTCGAATGGTTGGCCCGCCCACAGGCCGCACATGATGTCGAGACACTCGTCCATCAACTCGGCGCGGACCTTCCGGTCGCATTCTTCACCGAAGGTCTCGAAGCCCGAGTTTGTCGCGCCGAGCCCGACTGACAACGTCACGCGTCCGGCCGACACTCGATCGACGGTGGCGACTTGGCTGGCCAGCTCCCAGGGACGTCGGCGAGATGGCGGCGTGAGCATGGTGCCCAGTCGGATCTTGGAAGTGCGAACCGCGGCCAGTCCGAGCGAGACCCAGGCGTCGACGCCCCAGACCGGCTCCCAGACAAAGAGGCCATCCCAACCGGCCTCCTCGGCCGCGGCCGCGAGATCTCCGACGTCGGTTGCGTCGCCCCATGGCACCACGAATCCGAACTTCATGATCGAACCTCCTTGTGTCGACGTTACGTCGTTTGAAGGCGGTGTGCCGGAAAAGATGGAACTGCTGGAGGCCATCCTCGCGACGTCCGCCCCTGACTCGGAGCGACGTCGCGTTCAGGATCAGACGCGCCAGGGTGTTTTGCGTACAGTTCAGTCATGGCCACCCTCGTCGAGCGAGCACACGAACTTCGCCCATTGATCGAGGAGCAGGCAGCGGCCGCTGAGCAGGAGCGCCGGCTTGCCGTTCCAGTTGTTGGCGCCCTGACCGACGCCGGGCTGATGAGCATGTGCACGCCGGCCGCGTACGGAGGTGCCGAGACCGACCCGGTGACGTTGATCGAGGCAATCGAGGCCGTGGCGATCGGTGATGGAGCTGCGGGGTGGTGTTCGATGATTGCATCGACGACGTCTTCGATGGCTGCGTTCCTGCCGGCGGAGACTGCCCAGACGATCTACGGCGACCCGCAGATCGTCACCGGCGGCGTGTTCGCTCCGAATGGCGTCGGTGCAGCAATCGAGCGAAACGGTGTCACTGGCTTCGCCGTGACCGGTCAGTGGGCGTGGGGAAGCGGGACGCAGCACTGCCAATGGGTGTTGGGAGGAGCGCGTTGCGACGACGGTACGTTCCGGCTGTGCTGGTTCCCGCAAGATGACGTCGACTTCCACGACACCTGGCACACCGGTGGCATGCGTGGGTCAGGGTCGCTCGACTATTCCGTGAGCGACGCGTTCGCTCCGGCGAGTTACACGATGCAACCTGGCGTCACTCCTCCAGTCGTCGACACACCGCTGTCTCGTTTCCCGAACTTCACATTGCTTGCAGCCGGGGTCAGCGCCGTTGGACTCGGAGTGGGTCGACACGCACTTGATGAGCTGAACGACCTTGCCCAGGGAAAGAGGCCGCAGTACTCGTCGCGTACGCTGGCGCAGAACTCGTTCACTCAGATCGAGCTGGCCCGTGCCGAGGCCAAGCTGCGCTCGGCCAGGGCCTTCCTGCTCGACGAACTGGACGGTGCGTGGGCAACGATCGCTGAGGGTGCGGCAGTGACGATCGAACAGCGGACCTCGATCCGGCTTGCGGCGACGCACGCAGCCACAGTCGGTGCAACGGTCGCCGATGCGGCGTTCACGCTGGCCGGTGGTACCGCCGTGTACGACACGAGCGTGCTCGGGCGTTGTCTGCGCGATGCCCACGTGGTGACCCAACACATTCAGACCGCGCCGAAGCTGAACGAGAAAATCGGGCAGCTGTTGCTCGGTCAGGACACCGACATCTCCATGTTCTGACTGTCCCTGCTGCGCAGGGATGCCGACTTCGTCGGTTCCGGCAGCTGCGTTGCTGGTCAGACGTCTTCGGGCTGCCGTCCGAACTCGCTTCGCTCGGATGGCTGGCTCGGCGCTGGGGTCTGGCCGTCCGAACTGGTTTCACGCATCACGCGATGATCGGCACATCGTCGTGTCGTTGGCCGATGATCTGCTCCACATCGGCGCCAAGCCAGTCGAGGCAGGCGGTCATCAGTACTCGTGGATCGATTTGTGGGCGGAGGTCGCCATCGAGGAGGTCGGCGGTATCGAGGGCACCGGAGAGGCCGGGCACAATCGAGTTGCCCATCACGAATGACACGCCGGCCGCACCATGGTCGCAACCGTTGCTCGCGTTCTCGGCGACGCGTCGACCGAATTCGCTGGTGGTCGCGACCAGCACGCAGTCGGCGGCTCCGACCTCGTCGAGTGTCGCCCAGAACTGCGTTAACCCCTGCGCAAGGTCACTGAGGAGATCTGCATGTTGGGCCAGCTGATCGCTGTGCGTGTCGAATCCGTTCACCGAGATCGAGACGACACGAGTCCCAATGTCGCCGAGAATCATCTCGGCCGCCACGGCCAGACCGGTGGTGAACGCTCCCAGGGCTGGACCCAGATCGCCTGGCTCGCGTTCGGGGACGCGGGACCGAACCGCGTCGGCGATGGCATCGAACTCCTCGGTCGCTCCGACGGAGTCGACGAACGCCCGTCGCGCCGCCGCAAGCATCGGGTCGTTGGAACCGTGCGAGCTGTCAGCGGGACTGTCACCCAGCGCCCTCATCGACCCGTTGCTGAGCAGCGTCGGGAAGGCGAAGGCATCGACGCCATCGATCACCGTGCCCGGCGCCTTCGCTCCGAGCAAGACGTCGCCGCTGCCGCCGAGCGCGGTCGCTCCGAGGGAGGGGAGTTCGTCTGGCAGCGTGTCGATCCATCGACCGAGCCAGCCGAGTCCGTCGTCCATCCGATCGGCTCGGGCCCATCGGTCGAGCGACACGAAGTGAGAGCGGTCCGGGTCCTCGAAGCCGATCCCCGCAAGCGTGGCCAGCCGACCGGCATCGGCGAGATCGAGCAGCGGGGCCAGCGACGGATGAAGACCGTGCGGGCCGAAGTGCTCGCTCATCACCAGGTCGGTTTCGGGCAGAGCGATGGTCGGGCGGAGGTCACGGTAGGCGCCGGTCAGTGGGGGCAGTGTGTTGACCGCGTCGTTGCCGCCCCGCAGTTCGACGAGCACCAGCACGTTGTTGCCGAACGGGGCTGGCTCGGTCGACGACACGGAGGTGACGACTCCTGGCACGGTCGATGTCGTCGTTGGCGATGTGCCGGCGGTGGTCGGGGAGGGAACGACGATGTCGGCCTCGCGAGCAGCGGTGCATCCGGTCGCGAGGACGCCACCGGTGAGGGCAAGGAATCGGCGTCGGGAAATGGTGATCATGCGAGCAAGTTCTCCGGGCTGACGAGCGCGATGGCGAGTCGCGCCGCTGGGTCGGTTGTCGATCGGATGGCCGACATCGTCGATGTGGTGAACGAGTCGCCGAGACCGAGGTGCTGTGCAGCGAGGTCGAAGTCCTCGTCACTCATGGCGATGGCAAGGGGTTCGCTCTGATCGGTCGTTTCGGCGATCGTCGCGGCGAGTCGAGTCCGAGCGACGACGGCGCTCGATGTGAGCCACTCGATGCCCGCGGGCCACCCCGCAACGCCAGGAGGCAGCAGCGGAACCTGGCCCATGTCGCGGAATGCCCCGCTGCTGCCGCGCTGAAGAGCGCGCAGACCGACACCCGTCGCCCGCGCGCAGATCATCAACCAAGGAATCGGAGCCAACACCATTGAGCCCATTTCGTGCGGCCCGCCGAGGTCTTCGAGACCGAGTTCGAGCGCTCGCACGATCACCGGGTCCAGTCGTTGGTCGCCATCGAGGTACGCCGAACGGAGGGCCTCGATGACGTCGGATGCGGCCGAACCGGTCAGCTCTCCGAGGTACTCGCGCATGATCCGAGTCGCAACGAACGTTGCGTGGCGCTCATGGTCGACGACCGCGCCGATGACCGAGTCGACATCGTCGACGCCGGCGACACCGAGCAGGGTCTGCGGTGTGGCGTCGTGGCGTCGTAGAACGAACTGGGCAAGATTGTCTTCGCGGCGCACAATCCAGCCGGTCAGCGCTCGTGCAGCGGATTGCACGTCGTCCTCGTTGTAGTGCCCCACGCCGAGTGCGAACAGTTCGAGGAGTTCACGCCCGTAGTTCTCATTCGGAGCCTCGGCGGTGGATGTGCGGCCGTCGAGGTAGACGAGCATCGCCGGGTTGGTCGTGATGCTGCGGAGCAAGTCGGGAAATGAGTCGCCGCCGTGGTTCATGAACAACCGGATCTGCTCGACCATCAGCTCCGGGATCGTGACTTTGTCGATTGCGCTCACCAGCCAGCCGTGGAGTAGCAGTGTGCGGCGATCTTGGAATGGCTGTGTCGATCCGTGGAGCGCGCCGATCCAAGCGAGTACCGCTTCGGCACGCCCACCGTCCTGCGGGTCGAGTTCCAAGCCGGCCCACGGGTCTGCGAGCTCGGTGGGAGGAGCCGAGATCGCAGCGAGTTCCGCCGCGGCGCCGCGGGCGACGGCCGCGGCGAGGTCGTCGGGATGGAGGCCGAGACCGGCCCGTCGATGGAGCCATCCGACAGCTCGTTGTTGATTCATGCCTCGATGGTGAACGAGCGAAGTAAGAATTCTGACGGAGACAGGTGGGAGACAGGTGGGGGCAGGTGGGGACTGCACGCTCCGGTGCGGGTGGTCCGGGTGCCCAACGGTACGTTCGCTGGCATGGGAGTCGACCTCGAAACGATCACCGTCGAACGCGACGGACACGTCGTGCTCGTCACGATCGACCATCCGAACTCGGCGATGAACGCGGTTGACGAACTGCTGCACCGGGAGCTGGCAGAGCTGTTCCGCTACCTGGCCGTCGGTGAAGACGAGCTCATCGCAGGTGCGCGCGCCATCGTGCTCACAGGCCACGGCCCGGCGTTCTCGGCTGGGGGTGACATGTCATGGTTTCCACAGCTCAGTTCACCCGATCGCCTCAATCGGCTGCGGCGTGAAGGCAAGCAGATCATCTGGGATCAGCTCGATATCGAGCCACCGGTCATTTGTGCGCTGAACGGCCCAGCGGTCGGACTGGGTGCATCCATCGCACTGATGTGCGATGTGATCGTCATGGCCGATACCGCAGCGCTGATCGATCCGCACGTGAAGGTCGGACTGGTCGCAGGCGATGGTGGGGCGGCAATCTGGCCGCTGCTCGTCGGCCCGCTTGCAGCGAAGCGCCATCTGATGCTCGGGCTCCCGCTGGGGGCCGATGAAGCCCTCCGCCTCGGGATCGCTGCCGAGGTGTGCGACCGTGCTGATGTTGCGACGAGCGCCCGACGGTGGGCTGACGACTTGGCAGCGCAACCCCCGCTTGCTGTGCAAGGAACGAAGATCAGCGTCAACCAACAGATCAAACAGGCGTTGCTCACGAGCTTCGACGTGTCGACGGCATTGGAGATGACCTGCTTCCACACGAACGACCATGCTGAAGCGGTGGCTGCGTTTGTCGAGAAGCGTGCGCCTCACTACACAGGTTCCTGAGATGGCCACCGTGGAAACCGCAACCGGCCGGCGGGTCTACGACCTGCTCGACCCCGACTTCTACAGCAGCGACCCACACGATGCCTGGGCGTGGATGCGTACGAACGAGCCGGTGTACCGCGACGACCGCAATGGACTGTGGGGCGTGACGCGACACGCGGATCTCCTCGACGTCGAACGCCGGTCGACAGTGTTCCTCTCTGGTCAGGGATACCGGGCGCTGTGGTCACCGAGCGAGATCAACATGATCGCCCAGGACGACCCGCGTCACCGGCAGCAGCGAATGCTGGTGCAGCCCAGCTTCACGAAGAAGTCTGTCGACGACCGCGTCGCCGAGATCGACGAGCTCACGCGCGGGCTGATCGATACCGCGCTCGCCGCAGGCGACGAGATGGAAGTCGTCGATGCGTTATCCGGACAATTGCCGGCGCGACTCACAGCTCGCCTCCTTGGCTTCTCCGAAGATCTCTGGCCCGAAGTGAAGTCCTGGTCGGAACGGTTGATGCGAACCGACATGCGGGAACGCGACGGCAAGATCTTCCGCGAGTTCTTTGCGGCGAACATGGAGTTCGTCGACGAGCTGCAGAGGGTCGCGATGGACCGGTATGCGAACCCCGCTGACGACCTGATCTCGACGTGGGTGCACTCGACGATCGATGGAGAGCCGCTGTCGCCTGAGGCGATCGTGCACGAGGTCGGCCTCTTCATCTCCGGTGGAGCGGAGACCACACGGACTGCGATCAGCCATGGCCTCCGGGTGTTTGTCGATCACCCCGACCAATGGGATGCAATGGGAGCGGATAGCTCGTTGGTTGCCGGCGGGGTCGAGGAAGTGCTGCGGTGGGTGACGCCGCTCAACAACATGTTCCGACGAGCCGGCGAAGACGCCGTGGTCGGTGGCCAGTCGATCGAGCGCGGCGATCGACTGGTGCTGTTGTACCCGTCAGCGAATCGGGACGAGGACGTGTTCGACGATGCGTTCAGTTTCGACATCGAACGGAGTCCGAATAATCACGTTGCGTTCGGTTTCGGCACGCACCTCTGCATCGGCACACACGTTGCCCGTGCGACGTTGGCAGCGGTGTTCGGTCAACTCAGCGCGCGGGTGACGAACTTGACCGCGGTCACCGAGCCGGACGTCGAATCGAACATCTTCGCTCGCGCTGTCCAGTCGTTCCGGCTCGGCTGCGACGTTCGCTGATTGGGTTCGGCCCTGCGATCAGAAGATCGCGCTGGGATCGATGCTGCAACTGACAGCGGCTCGTTCAATCGCTTCGACCACTGCGGTGCTCTCGCTCGTCGATGCCCCGGACGCAAGGCCCGAACCAAGTGTTGCGAGGCCGATGTCGTTCACCACGGCTGTGCCGAGACACGTGGTCTGGCCATCGCCCAACACGGTGGGCCGGGATGATGACGAGAGCTGTTCGCCGATGTAGCGCGCCAGATTCGGTGCGGTGCTGATGTCGAAAACCACGGCTGGTGTGGCCCCTTGCGAGGCAGACAGCGATGTCTCAAGTGTCGTGATCTCGGCCGCCAACGTTTCGTTTTCAACTCGCACGACGGCAAGCGTCGCTTTGGCCTCGTCCGCTCGAGCTGTCGCTGCGGTTGCTTCGGCGGCGTCCGCCTCGGCGGCAGCCAACTCTGCGGTGAGTTGTTCGTTGTCCGCAAGGGCGGTTTCGAGGTTGACTTCGGTCGCTGCGAGCGAGTCCAGCGCATCAGCCGTGCGCTCGGCTTCTTCGGTCGCAGCGGCCTGAGCGGCGTCGCGTTCCGTCGTTGCGGTGTCACGGCTGCTCAGCGCTGAGACCCAGAGCAGGGCCAGCACGACGGCGGCAAGAAGCGCGATCGCACCGTTGACCGCGAGGATCCGCTGACGTTTGAGGTCGGGTCCGTTCTCAAGCGATTTCGGGGGAAGCGGCGTAGAGATCGCCCCGTCGGTGCCCGGCGCTGGAGACGCTGCAGTGGCATCGATGTTCTCGAGCCGGTCTGTCATAGCGTCATCGTATGTGCCGGTCGCATGAGCCTGAGGGATGTCCCCGCTCGGGGTTGAACTCGGAGCCTGGGTCGTGGGCGCCAACCTTGCGGACAGCAAGAAACGTCTCAGGGTCGCATGTGACCACGGGCGCATCGATCGTTCGGTTGTGAAACGTCGATAGCGTGGTCAGCCGTGTCTTCCACCGAAACCCCCCTCACAGATTCGGGCGCCGTCTCGTCGCGTACCGACATCAGAAACCTCGCGATCGTCGCGCACGTCGACCACGGCAAGACCACCCTTGTCGACGCCATGCTGCAGCAGTCCGGTGCCTTCGGCGCACATGAAGAAGTCGTCGAGCGGGTCATGGACTCCGGCGACCTCGAAAAAGAGAAGGGCATCACGATCCTCGCCAAGAACACCTCACTCGTGTGGGACGACAAGGCCAGCGGCGAGAAGATCACCCTCAACATCGTCGACACCCCGGGCCACGCCGACTTCGGTGGCGAAGTCGAGCGTGCCCTGACAATGGTCGACGGCATCGTGCTGCTCGTCGACTCGGCTGAGGGCCCGCTGCCGCAGACTCGCTTCGTCCTCCGCAAGGCACTCGCTCGCGACCTGCCGGTCATCCTGGCGATCAACAAGATCGATCGCCCCGACGCCCGCACCGCCGAGGTCGTCGACGAGGTCTACGAACTCTTCTTCGATCTCGATGCCCGCGAAGACCAGGTCGAGTTCCCCATCGTCTACTGCTCGGGCCGCGACGGCTGGGCGACGCTCGACCTCGACGAAGCACACGCGATCGTCAAGGGCGAGATCACCGGCAAGGATCTGACGCCGTTCGTCAACGTCCTCCTCGAGAGCATCCCGGCGCCGACCTATACCGAGGGCGCACCGCTGCAGGCGTGGGTCACCAACCTTGACTCCTCGCCGTACCTCGGTCGCCTTGCGCTGCTGCGCATCATGGAAGGCGAGATCAAGAAAGGCCAGTCAGTTGCCTGGTGCAAGGTCGACGGCACGATCGGTCGCGCCAAGATCGCCGAGCTCTTCCTCACCGAACACCTCGAACGCGTTCCTGTCAATTCCGCTCGCCAGGGCGACCTTGCCGCGATCGCCGGCATCGAGGACATCTTCATCGGTGAGACGCTGGCCGACCTCGAGCACCCAGTTGCGCTCCCGCTCATCACCGTCGATGAGCCTGCGCTGTCGATGACCATCGGCATCAACACCTCGCCGCTCGCAGGCCGCGAAGGCAAGAAGCTCACCGCCCGCCTGGTCAAGGCTCGCCTCGACCAGGAACTCATCGGCAACGTGTCGATCCGGGTGCTGCCGACCGAGCGTCCCGACGCTTGGGAAGTCCAAGCTCGTGGTGAACTGCAGTTGGCGATCCTCGTCGAGCAGATGCGTCGCGAAGGCTTCGAGCTGACTGTCGGCAAGCCGATCGTGCTGACCAAAGAGATCGACGGCAAGGTGCACGAGCCTGTTGAGCGTGTCACCATCGATGTCCCCGACGAGTACCTCGGTGCGGTCACACAGCTGCTTGCCACCCGCAAGGGTCGGATGCAGAACATGGGCGGCTCTGGTTGGGTTCGCCTCGACTACCTCGTGCCGGCCCGTGGCCTCATTGGCTTCCGTACCCAGTTCATGACCGAGACCCGAGGTACTGGCATCATCAGCCACATCTTCGAGGGCTACGAGGAATGGGCCGGCGAGATTCGCGCCCGTGCTCAGGGTGTGCTCGTCAGTGACCGTATGGGCCCCGTGACCAACTACGCCATGATCAACCTTCAGGACCGCTCGGCCATGATGGTCAAGGCCGGCGACGATGTGTACGAGGGCATGATCATCGGAGAGAACTCCCGCGCCGGTGACATGGACGTCAACATCTGCCGTGAGAAGAAGCAGACCAACGTTCGGGCATCGTCCTCCGACGAAACCGTCAAGGTCACCCCGCCGAAACTGCTCTCGCTCGAAGGTGCCCTCGAATTCATCAGCGTTGACGAGTGCGTCGAAGTGACGCCGCACAACATTCGTATTCGGAAGGTGGAGCTCGATCCCACGATCCGCGCCCGTGCAGCCAAGAGGGTCAACAACGAGCTCAAAGCTGAAGCCGAGGCCAAAGGCTGAACTCGGGCGCTCGCCTCCCATCGAACCGGGTTGTTGGACAGGTGACGGGGCATACTGCTGGCGTGACCGAGGTGCTCGAGGAATTCGTGGGGGTGCACCCAGAGCTCGCGAGCAAGATCGCTGTGCTCGACGCACGGTTGAGTGAGCTCGGCAGCGTCGTCGTGGCATTCAGCGGGGGAGCCGACTCGGCGTTTCTCGCAGCAGCTGCCCAGCGTGCACTCGGCACGAAGGGTACGCACTGCGTCACCGCCGTGTCGCCGTCGCTTGCTGGCGATGAAGCCGAAGACTGCCGACTTCTTGCTGAAGAGTGGGGTCTGCGTTGGACGCCGGTCGTCACCCACGAGATGGAACGCGCCGCATACCGGCTCAACGACACCGACCGGTGCTTCCACTGCAAGGCCGAGTTGATGGATGTCGTGACGCCGATCGCCAACATCGCCGAGGCCACGGTCGTGCTGGGTGTGAATGTCGACGATCTGGGTGATCACCGCCCTGGCCAACAGGCAGCAGAACAGGCCGGTGCCCAGTTTCCGCTCGTCGACGCGGGCTTCACCAAAGCGGACGTTCGAGCCGCATCGCAGCACTTCGGTCTACGGACCTGGGACAAGCCGGCAGCCGCGTGCCTCGCATCGCGCATCCCGTACGGCACCGAGGTGTCCGTGGGCATTCTGAGCGGTGTCGACCGAGCCGAAGCGGCGCTGCACCGGCTTGGGTTCGCACAGGTGCGAGTGCGCCACTACGACGACACGGCACGGATCGAAGTCGAACTCGATGACCTCGCCGGCGTGGTTGCTCGTCGGAATGAGGTGATCGCAGCCGTCCAAGCTGCCGGTTATCGCTACGTCACGCTCGACCTCGAAGGCTTTCGGAGCGGCAACCTCAACGGCTGAGAACGCCACGAAAAGGGGTTGACCCCATTTGTGACGCGCTGATTGTTCGGGTGCGCGGCTGTTCACCTATCGTCGGACGCCATGAAGCTCTCCATGCAGATCAGCTACTCGGGTGACTTCCACGCCGACGTCGCCAAGGTTCAGGAACTCGAGAAGGCCGGCCTCGACATCGTGTGGGTGCCTGAGGCGTACAGCTTCGACTCGGTCTCGCAGATGGGTTATCTGGCAGCCAAGACCGACACGATCGAAATCGGTGCCGGCATTCTCAACGTCTACTCGCGAACGGCGACGTGCATGGGCCAGACGGCTGCGGGACTTGACTTCGTGTCGAGCGGTCGGTTCGTGCTCGGCCTCGGTGCCTCGGGCCCGCAGGTGGTCGAGGGCTTCCACGGCGTTCCGTACGAAAAGCCAATGCCGCGCATCCGCGACTACATCAACGTGTGCCGGATGGTCACCAAGCGTGAGAAGGTCGTCTACGACGGACCGACGGTGCAGGTGCCGCTGCCCGCCGGTCAAGGCACGGGCCTCGGCAAGCCGCTCAAGCTCATCAACCATCCCGTGCGCGAGCATGTCCCGATCTTCTGGGCCAGCCTGATGGGCCTGTCGGTCACGGCCACCGCCGAGCACGCCGACGGGTGGCTGCCGATCTTCTTCGACCCCGAGAAGTTCCATAACGTCTGGGGCGAGGAGCTGAAGAAGGGAACCGCCAAGCGTGACCCGTCGCTGGGTCCGGTCCAGATCTCCGCTGGTGGCATGGTGGCAATCGGTGAGGACCTCGTCGGAGACAAGGCCAACGCCGTTCTCGACATGGCGCGCCCGAGCGTGGCGCTCTACGTCGGCGGCATGGGCGCACGCGACAAGAACTTCTACAACACGATCATGCAGAAGTACGGCTATGTGGACGAAGCGATCGGCATTCAGGACAACTACCTGTCCGGTGAGAAGGACAAGGCAGCATCGTTGGTGCCCGCCGAGATGCTCGCCAACACCAACCTCGTCGGCCCTGCCAGTTACGTGAAAGAACGCATCGCTGCGTACAAGGAAGCTGGCGTGACTCATCTGTCGGTGAACCCGGTCGGGGCCGACGCCACGGCCACGATCGAGCAGCTCAAAGAACTGCTCGACTGACCGGCGCAACAACATCATCACGACGACGCGGAGCGATACATGGCCGACACCGACATGACCGTTGAGGAACGCGAGGCATTCCTCGCTGACACACACGTGGGGGTGTTGTCGATTGCCCGCGAGGGCAAAGGCCCACTCGCGCTGCCGATCTGGTACCTGTACCGAGATGGCGACGTGATCCTCTCGATGAATGGGACATCGCTGAAAGCGGACCTGCTCCGCAAGCGCGGGAGGGCGACGCTCACCGCTCAGCAGGAGTCGCTGCCCTACCAGTACGTGATGGTCGAAGGGCCGGTCACCGTGAACCACGAAGATCTCGATGTCGCCGAACTGGCGATCCACTATCTCGGACCGGAAATGGGTGCCTGGTACGCAGGGAAAAATCCGCCGAATGCGGAGTCAGTCGTCGTCCGACTCCGCCCGGAACAGTGGCTCACGGTCGACTACGGCAAGGTGATGTGAACGTCCCCGGTGGGGTGCGAGTCAGACCATTCCGCGTAGCCACCAGAGGCTGAGTGCCCAGGCGAGCGCAAGCACGAGAAACGCGCCCAGCGCCCAGCGCCAGGTGAGTTCCTTCACGATCTCGATCTCTTCGCCCAGCGTGTCGCCGAGCGACATCTGGATCTGGTCGTACACCGCGGCGAGTTCACCGCCGGTTTCTGCCACGAACGCTGCGCCACCCGTGGTCTCTGCCACCAGTTCGAGGTCGGCGGGACGGACAGGCACCGGAACTCGGTCGCCGCTGACTGGGTCAGTGATGACACCTGCATCGGTTCCGAACGCGATGGTGAACACGGGCACTCCTGCGTCCGCTGCCTCCTGTGCTCCCTCGGAAGTGAGGCGCCCGACCGTGGTTTCGCCGTCGCTGAGCAACACGATGACACCGGGAGCGACGTCGTCGTCCTGATCAGCAGCTTCATCGCCAGAGGCGTCGTCGGTGGCGTTGACCAGGAGGCGAGTCGATACCGACAGCGCGTCTCCAATTGCCGTTGACTCATCGAGTTCCAGGCGGTCGAGGCCGCGGTCAAGTGCCGAGCGATCGAGCGTGGGATCGACGGCCACATCGACGACGCCTGAGAATGAGATCAGGCCGACCTCGACATTGTTGTCCACCTCGTCGATGAACTCTCTTGCGGCAACCCGTGCGGACTCGAAGCGACTCGGATCGACGTCGTCGGCCTCCATGGAGAGCGACACGTCGAAGGCGACAAGAATTCTTCCTTCGCTCTTGGTTCGCTCGGTGGCGCGATCGACGGGGCGGGCGATGGCGATGACCGCTGCTGCCAGCCCGACGAGCTGGAGCACAGCGACGAGATGGCGTCGCCAGTTCGGGCGCTCGGGCGCGATCTCGTCGAGGAGATCCATTTGCGTAAAGCGGATGGAAGCCGTGCTGCGCCAGCGCAGCACCACCACGTAGAGGACCGCCAGCGCGGCGACAATGAGCAGCAGCCACAGTCGGCCAGGTTCGAGAAAGTCACGACTCATCGCGTGAGCACTCCGCCGCGGACTGCCTGGGTGCGACGACGTTGAACGTGAGCGACGACGCTGCCGAGCCAGTCTCCGTCAGTGGTCAGCTCGATTGTGTCCGCACCGGTCCGACCCAATTCATCGAGGCGTGTGGTTCGTTGTTCGGCGGCAATGGTGATGAACTTGCGCTGTACCGACTCCGTCACTCGTACTTCGCGAGTGCGCCCCGACGCCGGGTCGGTCATCTGGACCAGACCGATGGGTGGGACGTCGTATTCACGCGGGTCATGGACCGTGATCACGAGCAGATCGTGACGCAGACTCAATCGGCCGAGCGCTTTTGTCCAATCTGATCCGGCGAAGTCGGAGATGACTGCGACAAACCCTTGGCGTTTCGCCAGCGCCCCGACGCGGTCAAGCGCACCCGCCAGGTCGGCCTTTCCGTGGCCGTCAGAAACCGGGGGCGCGGCGAGCGTCGAGAGGATGGCGCGGATCTGGTTCTTGCCGGAACGGGGCGGAACCACGTGGATGTCTGGGCCCGCCACCATCACCGCGCCGACTCGGTTCTGATTCCGGGCAGTGAGAAATCCCACGGCTGCGGTCGCTGCCAACGCGGTCTGGGCCTTGGTGTTGGTGACGGTGCCGAACTGCATCGTTGCGGACGCGTCGACGACGAGCCACGCCGTGAGGTCGTGGTCAGCGATTTGCTCGCGGATGTAGGTCTCTTGCGTTCGCGCCGTGACGTTCCAGTCGATCCGGCGGACGTCATCTCCTGGAGCGTAGGGACGTGACTCTCCGGGTTCGGATCCGTGACCCGGGGTGAGTCCTTGATAGTTGCCGTGCAGCACGCCGTCGAGTCGGCGGCTGATCGTGAGCTCAAGCGTACGGAGGAGCTCGGTGACCGTGTCGGTCGGCGGCCCTTGCGCCCAATGCGTCGGCCGCGCGGGCGAGTCGTGGCGGTCGACGGGACGATCAGCCAACGTCAGCTCCGGCCGAAGACGTCGTTCGGCTTGGGCGAGACCCAGTTGGCCGGCACCGTGGCGAGAATGCGCTGGATGATGTGATCGGGGGTGATGTCGCGAGCAAGTGCGTCGTAGGTCAGGAGTAAGCGGTGGCGGAGGATCTCCGGTGCCAAGTCAAAGACGTCTTGGGGTGTGGCGTAGGTGCGTCCACGAAGCATCGCCATCGCCCGAGCACCTTTGACGAGATTGAGCGAGGCGCGTGGGCTTGCGCCGAGACCGATCACTGATCCAAGGTCGGCGAGGTTGTAGCGGTCCGGGTATCGAGTGCACTGCACGACATCGACGGCGTACTGCATCACGGACCGATCGACGAACACTTCGTCGGCGCGTGCCTGCAACGCGATGAGTTCGTGGAGGGTAATGACCTGGTTGGGTCTCGGAGCGGCTGAAGCAACGGCCATTCGGTCGAGGATGGTCATCTCTTCGTCAGCGGTCGGGTGGTCAAGGACGATCTTCATCATGAAGCGATCGCGCTGCGCGTCGGGGAGTTGGTACACGCCCTCGGACTCGATTGGGTTCTGCGTGGCGACGACGAAGAACGGTGGCTCGACCGGGTGCGTGATGCCGCCAATGGTGACCTGCTGTTCGGCCATCACCTCGAGCAACGCTGATTGGACCTTGGCTGGTGCTCGGTTGATCTCGTCAGTCAGCAAGAAGTTGACGAAGACCGGGCCGAGCTCGACGTCGAAGGTCTCCGAACCTGCTCGGTAGATCCGTGTGCCGACAATGTCGGACGGCAGGAGATCGGGGGTGAACTGGATGCGGGCGAACGATCCGCCGACGACGTTGGCCAACGTTTCTGCGGCCAACGTCTTCGCCAGACCTGGAACTGATTCCAGGAGACAGTGGCCGCGGCACAGGACGCCGACGAGGAGTCGCTCGAGGAGTCGCGATTGGCCGACGATCACCTTGCGCAGTTCGAAGAAGATCTTCTCGAACGTCTCAGCCGTGGCCAGATCGTTCATCGGCATACCGTTGGCGCCGGTCGGGTTCGTCTGTTCGGCGGCGGGAGGTCCCGAACTCAATTGGTCCGCCATTTCGGAGTCGCTCATTCGAAGAGCAAACTACCCGGCACCGAGGCGTCAGTTCGGTCGCCTGCCCGTCGGCTTTCTCCGCGGCTACGTTGAACACATGACGGAGAGCAACATGGATGGTGTGGTGTCCGTCGATGATCATTTCGATGCGGTCGCGTTTGAACGCGAAGAACGTGCCGAGCGAGCGGAGCGCGCCGCAACGTTGAAGCTGTCAGCGATCGAAGCAGGGCGCCGCAAGGGTGGCATCGCAGGAGCGGCGATGGCCGGTGCAATGTTCGCTGTCCAGGAGATCTACGAGGGGCCACCCCTCGACGCGGACATCGTCGAAGTGGCAGAAAGTCCGGATGAGCCCGGCGACATCGACACTGACGGCATCGAAGTGACTGTGGGAGGTGTCGACGTGTGGGCACCGCCACCCGGCGGCACCGATGACTCGCCGGGGACCTGAGTCGGTGTGTCGTCCGCGGCGGCCGGGCGAGTGGCTGTCGAGGTGGAAGAGTGCGTTGCTGGCGATGCACGGTCACGCACGACTCGCTCGACCGCTCGTATCCTGCCCGCTGTGACCAGCACGGCCGACACCGCGAATCTTGCGACAGATGTCCTGATCGTCGGTGGTGGGCCCGCGGGTTCGGCTGCCGCTATCGAGCTCGCTCGGTCGGGTCGGTCGGTCGTGTTGATCGATCGGGCGACGTTCCCGCGAGACAAGTGCTGCGGTGATGGTCTGACCACACTGGCGTTGCGCGAACTCGAACATCTCGACTTCGATCCCGCTTCTGTCGTCGACTGGTTCGACGTCGCAGGCGCATCGTTGCGGTCCCCGTCTGGCCGCTCGGTCGAGGTCCCCCTCACTGGTCCCGGGCGATACGCCGCGGTGGCGCCGCGGCGACAGCTGGACAACGCGCTCGTTGAGCTTGCCCGCAATGCGGGTGTTGAGGTGCGCGATGGCGTCGCCTTCAGATCGATCGAACAGCACGACGACCATGTGGTTGTCGCCGCCGATGGCCTGAGCATCCGAGCCCGGTACGTCATCGCCGCCGATGGAATGTGGAGTCCAGTTCGCAAGTCGCTTGGGCTGAACGAATCCGGATATCTGGGCGAGTGGCATGGATTTCGGCAGTACGCCAGCGGCGTGACCGGGACAGCGTCGACTCAGCTGCACGTCTGGTTCGAGGAAGATCTGTTGCCCGGCTATGCGTGGTCGTTTCCCCTTCCGAACGGCCGGGTGAACATCGGTTTCGGAGTGCTGCGCGACGGCGTTCGCAAAACCAAGGACATGAAGGCACTGTGGCTCGATCTACTCAAGCGGCCCCACGTGGTCGAGGCGCTCGGTGTCGGCTTCGAGCTGGAGGACCGGCACACGGCGTGGCCGATTCCTGCGCGGATCGATGAGGCGGTGCTCGCTTGCGGTCGCGTCATTCTCACCGGAGACGCTGCCATGGCGACCGATGTGATGACCGGCGAAGGCATCGGACAGGCGCTGCTCACCGGTCGACTGGCGGCCGAGGCGATCATCGCAGGGGGTGCGATGCAGCCAGAGGTAGCCGCGGGCATCTACGAACGCGAAGTTCAGCACCATCTACGCGCCGACCACAAGATGTCACTCGCCCTCGGCAAGGTGCTGGCGAAGCCATGGGGCGCCCGCGGAGCAATCCGAGTGGTTGCAGCGAGTGGGGCCTGGGGCCAACGCAACTTCGCACGGTGGATGTTCGAAGATGAACCGCGGGCGGTCGTGCTGACGCCCAGCCGCTGGCACCGAGACTTTCTCAAACGGCCCGGCGCCACGCTCTGAACCGTCGCTGACCGGGAAAGAGACAGTCCGGTTCGGGCCGCTCGCGTTCATGTTCGTACGTTGGGGGAATGGCACGACTCTGTGAAGGCAAGATCGCAATCGTCACCGGTGCAGGCCGGGGTATTGGGCGAGAGCATGCGCTGAGCCTTGCGCGGCACGGTGCGAAGGTTGTCGTCAACGACCTGGGTGGCGCACGGGACGGGACCGGCGACGATGTTTCTCCTGCCCAGCAAGTCGTCGACGAGATCGTGGCCGGCGGTGGCGAGGCGGTCGTCAATGCCGACAACGTCGCCGACTGGGACGGTGCACAGCGGATGGTTGAGACCGCAATCGAGACCTTTGGAGGTCTCGACGCAGTGGTCAACAACGCCGGGATTCTGCGCGACCGCATGCTTGCCAACATGACCGAGGATGAGTGGGACGCCGTCATCAACGTGCACCTCAAGGGAACCTTTGCTCCCGCTCGTCACGCAGCTGCGTACTGGCGCGAACGGTCGAAGGCAGGCGACGAGGTGGCCGGTCGCATCATCAACACCACTTCGGTGTCGGGCATCTACGGCAATGTCGGCCAGTCGAACTACGGCGCGGCAAAGGCTGGTATCGCCTCGTTCACACAGATCACGGCCATGGAACTCGCTCGCTATGGCGTCACGGTCAACGCGGTGGCGCCCGTCGCGCTGACGCGGATGACCGAAGATCTCGGCCCAGCCCCGGAGACGCCGGATGAGGCCGAGGCACGGTCGCCGAAGTGGATTGCACCGATCGTCACGTGGCTCGTTTCCGACGAAGCCGCTGGCGTCACCGGTCGAGTGTTCGAGGCGTCCGGCGAGTTTCTCGCGGTCGCCGAAGGTTGGGTACGCGGTCCGAGCACGGCTCCGGTCGACGATCCAGAGGCACTTGGCGAGATCGTCCAGTCCTTGCTCGCTGATGCCCGTGGCCGCACTGGCATGAATGGCAAACCCGTCGAGCACTGACTCGCCAGTGACGCCTGGTCCCGACCCCGAAGCAACTGAGTGACACCCGATCCAGATGAAGGAGCACCACCATGCCGTTGAATCCTGATGCAGTTGGCTCAAAAAGTGAGCCGGTCGAAGTGAGTTGGACGTCGAAGGATGCGCTGCTCTACGCGGTCGGCATCGGTGCGGGCCACGAGGAACTCGCGTTTACCACCGAGAACAGCAACGAGATCCCACAACTGGTGTTTCCGACCTTTCCCGTCGTCGTCGGGTGGGGACGCGGCTCGGCGATGGGGTCAATCGGTACGTTCAATCCAGCGCTACTCGTTCACGGGCAGCAGTCGGTCACCCTGCACCGCCCGATTCCTGTCGCCGGGACCGTGACGCTGACGAGTGAGATCACTGGCATGTACGACAAGGGCAAGGCGGCGGTCGTGGTGTCTGAGACCAGAGCACTGATGGACGGCGAGCCGCTCTACACGAATACCGGGTCGTCGTTCATGCGCGGAGAGGGTGGCTGGGGTGGCGACCGCGGGCCGTCTGGGCCGAAGAACGTGCCACCGGAGCGGTCGGCGGACCATGAGGTCACCTACGTGACCGACCGCGACCAAGCGTTCGTCTACCGGCTGTCCGGCGACCGGAACCCGCTGCACACCGATCCGGCCTTCGCCGCAATGGGCGGCTTTGACACGCCGATCCTCCATGGGCTCTGCTCCTATGGGTTTACTGGTCGGGCACTGCTGCACGCGGTCTGCGGAAGCGACCCGGCGAACTTCCGCCACATCGAGGGGCGCTTTGCCTCTCCCGTCATTCCTGGAGACTCACTGACGATCCGGACGTGGTCGATCGGCGATGGAGAATCCCTGTTCACCACGAGCGCGACGCCTGCGGCAGGCGGCGAAGAACGCATTGTCATCGACCAAGGCCTCCTGCGCCACGCCTAACGACGACTTGGTGCCAGGCACCAAGTCGTCTCAGCGGCAGAGGGCGACGAGGTGCTCGACAATCGAGCCGAGGGCGATGTCTTCGCGCTCGCCGGACTTGCGGTCCTTGACCTCGATGGTCGGGTTCTCTTCGTCGGCAATGCCGCGACCGACGACCACGATCGTCGGGACGCCGATCAGTTCAGCGTCCTTGAACTTCACGCCGAGCGACGCTTTGCTGCGATCGTCGAGCAGCACGCGCAGGCCTGCTGCTTCGAGTGACGTGGTGAGTTCCTCGGCAGCTGGGACCTGAGGGCTGCCGTCTTTGCCCGCAATGATGACGTGCACATCGGCTGGGGCGATCTCGCGTGGCCAGCAGAGCCCGCTGTCGTCGAGGGTGGCCTCGGCGATCGCTGCGAGACAGCGCGAGACGCCGACGCCGTAGCTCCCCATGGTGGGGGTGACAGGCTGGTCGTTCTCGTCGCGGACGGTGAGTTCGAGGGCCTCGGCATATTTGGTACCGAGTTGGAAGATGTGCGCGATTTCGATGCCCCGCGCGATTTCCACGTCTGACCCGCACGACGGGCAGGTGTCGCCATCGAGCACTTCGGCAGCCTCGATTGTTCCGTCACCCACGAAGTCGCGACCGGCGGTCAAGTGCAGAACATGCTGGTTGTACTGATCGGCGCCAGTGATCCACTGGGTCCCATCGACGATGCGCGGATCGAGGAGATATCGAATGCCCGACTCGTTGTTGGCCCCGAGGACGCCGGGGCCGATGTAGCCCTTCTTCAGCGACGGGTACTTCTTGAAGTCATCCTCGCTGAACGGCTCGACCTCTGCCGGCTCGACTTGCGCTCCGAGGCGTTTCATGTCGACCTCGCGGTGCCCCTCAATGCCGACCGCAAGGGGTTCAACCGTGCCATCGGGGTGCTTGATATTGACGACGACATTCTTCAATGTGTCGGCGGCAGTCCAGTCGCGGTCAGGATGACGCAACGCCGAATCGCCGTTCACATAGTCGACGAGGGTGGCAATGGTGGGCGTCTTCGGAGTGTCGTGCACGGCGGCTACGGGCAGGCCGTCGAGCGCCCGGGCCTCCGGGACAGGCGTGTGGACGGCCTCGACGTTGGCGGCGAAATCGCACGATGTGCAACGAATAAAGGTGTCCTCGCCGACCGGGAGTGGAGCGAGGAATTCTTCCGACGCTGAGCCGCCCATCGCGCCGGACAGTGCCGAAACGATGACGTACGGCAGCTCGAGCCGTTCGAACAATTTGATATAGGCCGCACGGTGTGCGTCGTACGACGCCTGCAAGCCTGCATCGTTGAGATCGAAGCTGTACGAGTCCTTCATCGAGAACTCTCGGGTGCGCAGCAGGCCGGCGCGCGGACGCACCTCGTCGCGGAACTTGGTCTGGATCTGATAGATCACCAGCGGGAGATCTCGATACGAGCTGTAGAGGTCCTTGACGGTGAGGGTGAACATCTCCTCGTGTGTGGGAGCCAAGAGAAAATCCGCACCGTGTCGGTCCTGGAGTCGGAACAGGTTCGGGCCGTACTCCTCGTAGCGATTCGTCGCCTGGTACGGCTCGATGGGCAGCAAGGCCGGAAAGTGGACTTCTTGAAAGCCCGCGGCGTTCATCTCCTCGCGCACGATGCGCTCGACGTTGCGGAACACTTCGTATCCGAGAGGCAGCCAGCTGAATCCACCCGGAGCAGATCGCCTGATGTAGCCCGCGCGGACAAGGAGGCGGTGGCTTGGAACCTCGGCGTCCGACGGGTCGTCACGCAGGGTTCGTAGGAACAAGTTCGACATCCGATGCACGGGATGAAGCTACCGGCTTGTGACCGGCCGACCCGGTTCACGTCGTACGGCGTCGAGTTGGTGTTGCAGTCGGAATTGGCCAGTCTCCACGGCGGCAGCGGCTGCGACGCGACCGCACGTCGAGCCCTCTCACGAAACTGTGCAGACCCTGCTACGATCGAGGTTCGCAATTTGGTTCGTGACCAAGGCGTGGGGCTTAGCCTCACGCCTTGTTTCTTGAACGGACACAGAACGCGGCAGACCAAAGCAGAAGATCGAAGCGGAGAGGAGGCAGATCGATATGACCGAGAGCAGTGAACTCGCACGAGTGCGAGAGATTGTCGAGCCCATCGCCTCTGACCTCGATCTTGATGTCTACGACATCGAACGGCGCGGCGTCACTGTCCGCGTCACGCTTGATACCTACGCTGGCTCCGACGGTGGCATCACGCTTGACAATCTGTCGCTCGCCACTCGCCTGATCTCACGCGAGATCGATCACGAGGATCCGATCAGCACCAGGTTCACGCTCGAAATCACCAGCCCCGGACTCGAACGTCAACTCCGCACACCAGCTCACTTTCAGCGTGAGGTTGGCAAAGACATCACCGTGCGCTTCCGCGATCCCAACGCCGATCCGCGGCGCGTCGACGGGCAGCTCATATCGGCCACCGATACCAGCGCGACGCTGTTGCTCGATGATGGCACCGAGACCACCTTCGATCTCGATGGTGTCGACAAAGCGCGCACCGTCTTCGAGTGGGGTCCGGCTCCCAAGCCCAACGCACCGAAGAAGAGTGCGGCCAAGAAGTCGCAGCAGTCGAAGAGTCCCAATGCGAAGCAGCCTGCGGCATCGAAGCAGGCGAGTTCGAACAAGGCCGACTCGACCCCGCCAGAATCACACCTCCCACAATCGAACAAGGAGAAGCAGTCGTCATGACCAACATGGACATGAGTGAAGCCATCGGAATGTTGGCCCAAGAAAAGGGCCTCTCCGAAGAAGCATTGCTGCACGTGCTGGTCGACGCGCTCGCGTCGGCGTACAAGCGTCGCGACGATGCCGCCGACGAAGTGGTCGTCGAGGTCAACCCCGAGACGATGGAGTTCTCCTTCATCGCCTATGACGTTGACGAAGACGGCAACTGGGTCAACGAGCGAGACGACACGCCGCGCAAAGAAGAGATGGGTCGCATTGCGGCCATGACCTTCCGTCAGGTGATGAGCCAGCGCATCCGCGAAGTCGAGTCCGACCGCAAGTTCGAGGAGTACGCGAACCGCGAGGGCGACATCGTCACCGGCATCATTCAGCGCACCGACGCGCGGTACACGCTGCTCGACCTGGGTCGTGCCGAGGCGCTCCTCCCACAGGCCGAGCAGGTTCCGTTCGAGCGTCCAGCGCAAGGTGACCGTCAGAAGGCGTACATCGTCGAAGTCCGCCGGACGCCGAAGGGCCCGCAAATCGTTGTGTCTCGAACGCACCCGGGTCTCATCAAGCGTTTGTTCGAACTCGAAGTGCCCGAGATCGCCGAGGGCATCGTCGAGATCAAGGCCTGCGCCCGTGAACCCGGCCACCGCACCAAGATCGCCGTCTGGTCGAACGACCACAACGTCGATCCGGTCGGCGCGTGCGTGGGTGCCCGTGGCGGCCGCGTCCGGATGGTCGTCAACGAGATGCGCGGCGAGAAGATCGATATCGTCCCGTTCAGCGAGGACCTCGCCGACTTTGTTGCGAAGGCACTGTCGCCAGCCAAGGTCACCCAGGTCAATATCTCCGACGACGGCACTGCCGCTGACGTCATCGTTCCCGATCACCAGCTCAGCCTGGCCATCGGCCGCGAAGGTCAGAACGCTCGACTGTCTGCCCGCCTCACCGGGGTGCGCGTCGACATCCGTTCCGAGACACAGCTCGCTGAGGGCATCCCGGCCAGCCATGGGCGTGATTCCGACGTCGAGTACGCCGTGGGTGAATGGCGCCCGAACCCGGAGTCCGGTGAGAACGAGTGGCACGCAGCCGATGGCAGCGTCATCTCAGAATCCGAGTGGAACAAGCAAGCGGCAGAGGCAGAAGCCAAAGCGGCACAAGCCGAAGCTGAGGTTCCTGAGGTCACCGAAGAGCTCGTGGCTGGTCCGTGGGCCGGTTCGGTGCAGCCGATGTCCGATCCTGATCAAGTGCCGCCCGGCTTCGAAATCAAGGCCAACGAGGACTCGGATCTGTATCACGTGCCCGGCTCGCGCTACTACGACCAGACCAAGGCCGAGTTGTGGTTCCGTTCGATCGATGCCGCCGAAGGCGCCGGTTTCTCGCCGGCGGGTGGCTCTGATGATACGTCTGATGACGACGTTGCTGACGCGGCGTCCGCAGATGACGCAGCCGTCGAAGTACCTGCAGCAGTCACCGAAGCAGCAGTCACCGAGGAAGCGGAGGCCGACGAGGCAGCCGACACCGAGACGAGCAGTGAGGCAAACGACTGAGCACCACGAACCTGTTCGCAGCTGCATCGGCTGTCGCACGCAGCGCCCGCAGTCCGCTCTCGTGCGGATTACGAACGCCGCAGGTGACATTGAGGTCGATGGCCCCAGCCGCGGACGAGGTGCGTGGATCTGCGCAGACAAGACAACAGAACGTCAGGTTGCGGGGGAGTGTCTCGAGACCGCAATTACCAAGCGAGCATTCGCTCGGGCATGGCGCACCGACATCGGTGCTGACGACATTACGAACATCAGAAGACACACCGGCCACTTGTGACGCCGGTGCGATGTGCATTGATTGGCACATCGGCGAGGGAATCCCGACTGGGAAAGGTTGAATCGAAGCGTGGCAGCAAAGAAGATCAGAATCCACGAGCTTGCTAAAGAGCTCGGGATGACAAACCAGGAGGTCCTTGACCTCTGTGGCGTACTCGGTGTTGCCGCGAAGGGGCCTTCGTCCTCACTCGCTGAGGCATACTCCGACATGGTGACCCGACGCGCTCAGCGCGACGGGTTGACGCGCGACGAACAGCCCGAAGAGCCCAAAGCGGTCAAGAAGACCGCGGCGAAGAAGGCACCGGCCAAGAAGAAGGCTGCGGCGAAGAAGGCACCGGCCAAGCCGAAGCCTGCCGAGGACGAGTCTTCCGAGGCGACGTCCGACGAGGACGCCACTCCCGACCAGCCTGCCGAGACCGACGCTCCAGCGGCTGTCGAAGCGCCGGCCGATCCTGAGGTCCCCGTCGTTGCTGCCGAGCCCACCCCGGAGCCGACGCCAGCACCATCGGCCGAACCGGTCGCAGTAGCTCCTGAGCCTGCGCCGACAGCTCCTCCGGCACCTCCTGTGCCGAAGCCCGTCGCCCCGGCGCCTCCTGTCGCGGCACCTCCTGTGGCGAAGCCGGTTGCGCCGAAGCCGATGAGCGCTGCCGACGCTGTCGTTGCAGCTGCGGAAGGTCTGCTTCCCGTCGGCGAGTCGCCGACAGTCGCTGCGGCTCCGGCTGCTGCTCCGGCGCCGCCTGCGCCGGAGCCTGAACCACGTTCGGCTCCTGTTGCCGCCGAACCAGCCGCACGCGTGATCTCGAGTGCACGCCCCGACGCGGACGGCCGTCCGCCCGAGCCCGCCCCCGGATCGGTCGCACCCGAAGCTGCCGCCGCTGGAGCGCCGACCGCTCCGGTTCGGCCTGTCTCCCCAAGCGGTAAGGCTGTTCCGCCCCCGCCCGGCCGTCCGTTGTCGCCCAGCGGCAAGGTCATTCCTCCGCCGCCAGGGTCTGCGCGTCCGCAGCCTGGTTCAAATACTCGTCCCGGCGGTCGCCCAGGTGGCTACACGCCGCGTCCCGGTGGCGCCCCTGGTGCCGCTCGTCCCGGTGGCGGCCCCGGTGGTCCCGGTGGCGGTCCTGGTCGTGGTCCGGGCAACCGGCCCAGCGGTCAGCGCAGGCCTCCGCGTCGTACCGGCCGTCGTCGCCGTCGTCGCGACCAGGACGACCTGCAGCCGCAGGACATGGGATACACGTCGTCTGACGTCCCCGTTCCCGAGGGCGAAATTGTCATCGAGCGCGGCGTCTCGGCGCAGGAGTTCGGTCCCAAGCTGAACCGCACCTCCGCTGACGTCCTGCGTTTCTTGCTGAACAACGGTGAGATGGTCACGGCGACGATGACGCTTGCGGACGAGCAGATGGAGCTCTTCGCACTCGAAGTCGGCGCCGAGATTCTGCTTGTCGAACCTGGCCAGCAGGAAGAAGTCGAGCTGCAGAAGTTGTTCGACGACTCCGACGATGAAGAGGACCTCGAGCCTCGCCCGCCGGTCATCACCGTCATGGGTCACGTCGACCACGGTAAAACCACCCTGCTCGACCACATTCGTGGTGCCAACGTTGTCGACGGTGAAGCCGGTGGCATCACCCAGCACATCGGTGCCTACACCGTCACCAATGAGAACGGTTCAGTCACGTTCCTCGACACCCCAGGCCACGCTGCGTTCACGCAGATGCGTGCCCGAGGTGCCGATGCGACCGACATCGTGGTGCTGATGGTCGCGGCCGACGACGGCTTGATGCCGCAGACGATCGAGGCGATCAACCACGCGCGGGCGGCCGACGTGCCGATCGTGGTGGCAGTCAACAAGATCGACAAGGACAACGCTGACCCACAACGCGTGCTGACTCAGCTCGCCGAGTACGAACTCGTTCCCGAGTCGTGGGGCGGTGACACGATCGTCGTCGAGATGTCGGCACTCAAGGGCATTGGCGTCGACGAGATGATCGAGCAGCTTCAAGTCGTTGCCGAACTCGAAGACTTGCAGGCCAACCCGAATGGTCGGGCCAAGGGCATCGTCATCGAAGCGCAGCTTGATAAGGGCCGTGGCCCAGTCGCCACGATCCTCATCGACAAGGGCACCCTCAAGGTCGGCGACCCAATTGTGGCCGGCGGTGCTTGGGGCAAGGTCCGAGCAATGATCAATGACAAGGGCGAGCAGGTCAAGACCGCTGGTCCGTCCACGCCTGTCCAGGTGCTCGGTCTGTCCGACGTCCCTGAAGCCGGCGAAGAGTTCCGTTCGGCACCCAACCCGAAGGTCGCCCAGGCCGTGGGCGAGGCTCGCGCCATTCGTCTCAAGGCCCGCCATTTGCGGGAAGACAGCCGGGTCAAGACCGGCACGAAGCTCGAGGACCTGTTTGCTCAGATTCAGTCGGGCGAGAAGGCATCGCTCAACATCATCCTGAAGGCCGACGTGCAGGGATCGCTCGAAGCGGTCACTGAGGCGATGCGTCGCCTCGAGCGTGAGGAAGTCGACCTGCAGTTCGTACACCGAGCTGTTGGCGGCATCACCGAGAACGACATCTCATTGGCCAACACGACCAACTCGACGATCCTCGGCTTCAACGTCCGTCCGGACGGCAAGGCCCGCAAGCTGGCCGAGCAGGAAGAAGTCGAGATCCGCACGTACGAGATCATCTACAAGCTGCTCGAAGATATCGAGCAGGCGATGATCGGCATGCTTGATCCCGAGTTCGAAGAAGTGGTCACCGGCGAAGCCGAAGTCCGCGAGATCTTCCGGGTTCCCAAGCAGGGTGCCATCGCTGGTTGCATGGTGCAGTCCGGCGTCATCACCCGCGGGTCGAAGGTTCGTTTCCTCCGCAACGGCACGATCATCTGGAAGGGTGCCATTGCCACCCTGCGTCGCTTCAAGGACGATGTCCGCGAAGTCCGCGACGGATTCGAGTGCGGTATCGGGCTCGACGACTTCCAGGACTTGAAGCCGGGCGACATCATCGAGACCTTCGAAGACCAAGAGATTCCGAGGAGCTGACGGCTCAAGCCGTGAGCAAGCGATCGCCGGGCTGAGTTTTCTCAGTTCGGAGACAGCTCGGTTTTCCACTTCCTCGATAGGTTCGTTGCATGGCTCATCCCGACGCGACAAAGCAGCCGGATCTCGACTTTTTCTGGGATCCCGTTTGACCATGGGCCTGGATCACCTCCCGTTGGGTGGTGGATGTGCAACAACAACGCTCGTACGAGGTGGACTGGCGATTCATCTCGTTGTGGATCCTCAACGAGGACCTCAAGGCTGACTGGTACACGCCGCAGTATCGGGCGGGTCACTATCTCGGCCACAAAGGCCTCCGCATCGCGAACGCAATCCGGCTGCAGGAAGACGGCGAGGCGGTCGGTGCCTGGTACACGGCGCTCGGCGAGGCGCTGCATGTGAACAACCGTCGTGACGAAGCCCGGGCCGACAACGAGGCCTTTCTCGAAGCAGTGCTCGACGAGGCTGGCTTCTCAGCGGCATATCTGAGTGACGCTGACGACGACAGCCACGATGCTTACTTGCGTGCCGAAACCGAGTTGGCCTTAAGCCGCGCGGGAAATGACGTCGGGACCCCAATCCTCACGTTCCGACCGGGTTCTGATCGCGAAGGCAGTTTCTTCGGTCCGGTCATCTCGAAGGCACCGAAGGGCGACGAAGCATCCGAACTGTGGGACGCCATCGAGAAACTGGCGACGTCCGGCGTCGCCGAACTGAAGCGCTCAAACCGAGCAGCCCCCGACTACACCTGATCAGTTACGTCCGGTCCGGACCCCAAAGTAACTCCAGAGATTGAAGGAACGACATGGCACAACGACGTGGCCGCAACAGCGGCGGTCCGAAGTATCCGCGCAGTGCACGCGTGGGCGAGACGCTGCGCGAGATCATCGCCGAAGACCTCGTCCGTCTCGATGACGAACGACTTGCCTTCGTGACCATCACCTCGATCGACGTCGATCCGGAACTCAATCGCGCCATTGTCTTCTTCGACTCGTTGACCGGCGAAGATGGAGATGACGAGATCGTGATCGCTCTCGACGAACATCGAGTCCGACTGCAGGCATCAATCGCCCGCCAGATCAAAGCGAAGAAGACCCCGATTCTCAGCTTTCAGCCCGACATCGTGATTCGCTCTGCGGAACGTATCGACACCATTCTCAGGGCTGATCGCGAGCGCGACAGCTACCGATCACCCGAAGCCACCGACTGACGCCACCGGGTACTTCAACATGGCACGCAAGAAGCCAGCGACCACTCACGGGATTGCCGTGGTTGACAAACCGACCGGGGTCACGAGTCACGACGTCGTCGGGATGCTCCGCCGACGTTTCAACGAACGCCAGGTTGGCCATGGCGGCACACTCGACCCGAGTGCCACCGGTGTGCTCGTCGTTGCTGTCGGCAAGGCAACCAAACTGTTGCGCTTTGTCGAGAAGACGAAGAAGGCGTATCTCGGTGAAATCGTGCTGGGAACCGAGACGAACACGCTTGATGCCGACGGTGAGATCACCGCGACCCACGACATGACTGGCGTGACGTTGGAAGATGCGCAGCTGATCGTGGCTGAGCACTTCGTGGGGGCCATCGAGCAGATTCCGCCGATGGTGTCCGCAATCAAAATCGACGGCAAGCGCCTCCATGAACTCGCACGTGAGGGCATCGAGGTTGATCGTCCGCCGCGGCCGGTCACCATCTACTCGTTCCAACTGATGCCCACCGACGAGCCACACGTGTTCCTGGCAGCGGTGGAGTGTTCATCGGGAACCTACATTCGGACACTTGCTGCCGATCTGGGAACGCTGCTCGGCGGCGGAGCCCACCTGCGAAACCTTCGGCGCACGGCCGTGGGGCGCTTCACGATCGGCGAGGCGCAGGCACCCGATCACTGTGAGCTGCTCCCTGTCGAGGAGGCAGTGCGGACACTCGATCGCATCGACATCACCCGCGACCTTGCTGATCTGGTGGCCAATGGCCGCGTGCTTCCAGCATTCGAGGGAGATGGCCCGTGGGCGCTGTTCGACCCGGACGGGTTGTTGGTGGCGGTGTACGAGGCCTTCGGTGGCGAAGCGAAGCCAGCTGTCGTTGTGCCACAGAACTGATCCAACGCGGTCTTCCCCTGTCCTCGAATGGCTCCGCGTGGGTTGCCACAGGTAGCGTCTGCACCGTGCAGATCATCACCGACCAGTCGTTGCCTGCGTTCCCCGGCGAACGCACGGTCATCACGATCGGCGCCTACGACGGGGTACATCTCGGCCACCAGGCCGTCATCTCGCACGTTCGCCAGCAAGCGGCGGAGCTCGGCGCTCGATCGGCGGTCGTCACGTTCGACCGTCACCCCGCGTCTGTCGTACGACCTGAGTCAGCGCCGCTCCTACTCACCGCGCCCGATCAAAAGATGGAGCTGTTGGAAGCGACTGGTGTCGACGCCGTCATTGTCGTGCCGTTCAACGACGAACAGGCCGCCGAAAGCCCTGAGTCATTCGTCGACCGAGTTTTCGTACGGTGCCTCGACACCCAACTCATCGTTGTGGGCGAAGACTTCCACTTCGGCCGTCATCGCGATGGCAATGTCGACTTGCTGCGAAAGCTCGGTGCTGAAAAAGACTTCGACGTGGAGCCGCTCGAACTGCTCCCGCGAGTCGACGGAGTGGGCGAACCGGTGAGTAGCACCGCCATTCGCCGTGCGCTCGCTGGCGGCGATGTGACACGGGCCAACGAGATGCTCGGCCATGTCTTCGAAGCACGCGGCTCGGTCGTCACTGGAGATCAGCGTGGCCGATTGCTCGGCTTTCCGACGGCCAACGTCGAAGTACCGAACACGATCTCGCTTCCGGCCGACGGCGTGTATGCCGGCTGGTATGAGCGCCCGTCCGGCGAATCGTATCCGTGCGCGATCAACTTGGGGCGCCGCCCGACGTTCTACGAGCACGCCGACAGCTCACTCCTCGAGGCCCATCTGCTCGACTTTGAGGACGACCTGTACGGCGAGCAGGCGCGAGTCAAGTTCACCCACTTCTTGCGCAGTGAGCGCAAGTTCGATGGCATCGAAGCACTCAAAGAACAGCTCGACCTCGACACTGCCCACGCCAGCCAGTTACTCCGGTAACTGCCTATCGCTACCTCATCGTTGGAGTTGATCCAGGCCGCCTGGGTTGCAGGACGGATCGACCGCCGTAGTATTGCGTGGTCCGTTCAGGCTCCGGCGTGGGCGCGATGCAGGTGTCCCGATCCCCGGGACGGTTGCGACCTCCAACGAACACGGAAGGCAGATCTCCATGCCCAACAAGGCTGAGACCATTGGCAAGAACAAGATTCACGACTCCGACACCGGGTCGCCCGAGGTGCAGATCGCGCTCATGACCGAGCGCATCACCCACCTCACTGAGCACCTGAAGATGCACAAGAAGGATCACCACAGCCGTCGTGGTCTGCTCATGATCGTCGGCAAGCGTCGTCGCATGCTGGACTACGTCAAGGGCATCGACGTCGAGCGCTACCGCAAGATCGTCGCCGACCTCGGCTTGAGAAGGTAGTCGGTCCCAATTCTGCGTTGAAACGGCTGCCCGCTTCGGTGGGCGGCCGTTTTGCGTTTTCTCGGTATCCGTTTGAAACTCTCGACATTGGGTACACTGTGCTTGACCGGATCGTCCGGTCGACGGAGTTCTGGCGCTTGTTGCCGGTCGATGACTCCGAGGTGTCGTGTGGAGTCTTTGATTTCAAACCGTCGATCTCGGGTCAGACCTGGGAACCGGTTCCTCCTCCGATCAGAAGCCACGCGGCAGGGTGTCGCGTGATCGAAAGGAGCCCTTGTGGCTGAAGCAATTACCGTGTCCGGTCCGATTTCCGGAACCGACAAGACACTCACCTTGGAAACGGGCAGGTTTGCCCCCAACTCGATGGGTGCCGTTGTGGCATCGATCGGTGCAACACAAGTTCTGACCACGGCCAACGCCGCGAAGAACGTGCGCGAAGGCATGGACTTCTTCCCGTTGACCGTCGATGTCGAAGAGCGCGCCTACGCCGCCGGCAAGATCCCCGGCTCGTTCTTCCGCCGTGAAGGACGCCCGACCGAGGACGCCATCCTCACCTGCCGGCTCACCGACCGGCCGCTGCGCCCGTCGTTCCCCGACGGGTTCCGCCACGAGACGCAGGTCGTCACGACCGTCATCGGCGCCGACCAGGAAAACCCGCACGACGTGCTGTCGATCAATGCCGCTTCCGCTGCCCTGATGATCTCCGGCATCCCGTTCGACGGCCCGCTCGGCACCGTCCGCATGGCCTACAGCCAGGAAGGCGAGTGGATCCCGCATCCGACCTACGAAGAGTCCGAGAACGGCACCTTCGAGATCGTCATCGCCGGCCGCGAGCTGGAAGACGGCGACGTCGCCGTGATGATGGTTGAAGCCGGTGGATCCGAGAACGCGTTCTACTACTACGACGACGGTGCCAAGAAGGTCACCGAAGAAGTGCTCGGCGACGCCCTCCAGGCCTGCAAGGTGTGGATCAAGGAGTCGATCGCACTCCAGCGTCAGCTCGTCGCCTCGGTCATCGCGACACACGGCCCGATCGAGCCGATGTCGTGGACCCCGGTCCTCGATTACACCCCCGAGATCTTCGACGCGGTCGAAAAGATCGGTGCCGAGGGCATGGCCCCGGCCGTCAAGATCGCCGGCAAGGGCGAGCGCAACGCCGCTGTTGACGCCGTCGCTGCTGACTGTGTCGCACAGCTCTGTGGTGATGACGGGGAATTCCCCGGCCAGGCCAAGATGGTCAAGGAAGCCGTTCGCTCCCTGATGAAGAAGATGGTGCGCCGCCGCGTGCTCGACGAAGGTGTTCGCATCGACGGTCGTGGCCCGGCTGACCTCCGCGAGGTCAGCGCCGAAGTCGGCGTGCTCGCAAGCGCACATGGCTCCGGCCTGTTCCAGCGTGGCGAGACCCAGGTCATGAACGTTCTCACGATGGCGATGCCGCGGATGAACCAGATGATCGACTCGCTGTCGCCGAACGACACGAAGCGTTACCTGCACCACTACAACATGCCGCCATGGGCCAATGGTGAGACCGGCCGTGTCGGTTCGCCGAAGCGTCGCGAAATCGGCCACGGAGCCCTCGCTGCTCGCGCCGTCCTGCCGACCATCCCGAACCAGGAAGACTTCGCGTACACGCTGCGCCTCGTCTCTGAAGTCATGGCCTCCAATGGCTCGACCTCGATGGGTTCGGTGTGCGCCTCCAGCCTCTCGCTGATGGACGCCGGCGTGCCGGTCCGGAGCCACGTCTCCGGAATCGCCATGGGCCTCATCTACGAGGACGGCAAGTACGTCACGCTCACCGACATCCTCGGTGCTGAAGACGCCATGGGCGACATGGACTTCAAGGTCGCTGGTACCGAAGACGCCATCACGGCCCTGCAGCTCGACACGAAGATCGACGGCATCCCCGCCGACGTGCTGTCCGCAGCACTGGCGCAGGCTCGCGTTGCTCGCCTCGAGATCCTCGAAGTGATGAACGAGTGCCTCCCGGCGACCCGTGACGAGATTGCCGAGACGGCACCGAAGATCAGCACGATCTACATCCCGCTCGACAAGGTCGGCGAAGTCATCGGCCCGAAGGGCAAGGTCATCAACACGATCCAGCAGGAAACCGGAGCCGACATCGGCGTCGACGACGATGGTGCCCGCGGCATCGTCACCATCGGTGCGGTCGAGGCATGGCGGATGGAGGAAGCCAAGACGGCAATCCTCAACATCGTCGATCCGCCGAAGGCTGAACTCGACAAGGAGTACGACGGACGCGTCGTCAACATCACCAAGTTCGGTGCATTCGTCAACATCCTCCCGGGTCGTGACGGCCTGCTGCACATCTCGAAGATGGGTGGCGGCAAGCGCATCAACTCGGTCGACGACGTGCTCGAACTCGGCCAGGTCGTCAAGGTCAAGGTCGAAGAGATCGACGACAAGGGCAAGGTCAGCCTGATGCTCTCCGAAGAGCTCGAGATCCCCGAGGGCGCCACGAGCGGCTCGGGCGGTGGCGGCGGTGGCGGCGGTGGCCGTGACCGCGACGATCGTCCGCCGCGTCGCGAGCGCAGCGACCGTGGCTCACGCGATGGTGGCCGTGACAGCGCTCCGGCAGCTGACACCGCTGACACCGCGAGCGACATTGTCGAGGTCAGCTTCGAAGACAGCTTCGATGCTGAGCTCGCTGGTGAGCTTGGTGACCTCGGTCCGAAGGGCGAACGCCCGGCCGAGCGCGACGGCGGCAACCGTCGTGGCGGTGGTGGTGGCGGCGCACGTCGTCGTCATCGCTGATCACTCAGCACGACGCTGAACATCTGAAGGACGCCGTGGCCCAGCGCCGCGGCGTCCTTCGCCGTTTTCGGACACCATGCCCCCACCTGACGCCCAGTCACAGCCAGAGACCGAGCCCGAAGCCGAAAAATGCCGAGGAATGTGCGCCGGGCGACGTTGATCCATCATTTTTCGAGAGGTCTGCGATGATGGGGGGATGCGTGTTGGTGTCAATGGAGCGGTTGGTCAGATGGGGCGGGCGGTGTGTGCTGCGGTGACGGCCGATGCCGACCTCACGTTGGTGGCCGCGGTCGACCGCCACGGAGCCGGTGAGGAGATAAACGACGTGGTCGTCGCAGACCAGCTGCAGGCCTTTGCCGATGCCGAGTGCGACGTGGTCGTCGACTTCACCGTCGCAGAGTCGGCACGGACGACGCTGCCCTGGCTTGGCGCGCACGGCATCCATGCCGTTGTGGGGACGACCGGATTCACCGATGACGACGTGGCGTTGTTCGAAACGACCTTCGGAGTTGCTGATGGGCCGAATTGCCTGATCGCGCCGAACTTCGCGATCTCTGCGGTGCTGATGATGCGTTTCGCCGAGATGGCCGCGCCCTGGTTCGACACTGCAGAAGTGATCGAACTGCACCACATGCGAAAGATCGACGCACCGTCTGGCACAGCAGTGAAAACGATCGAGCGGATGGCTGCGGCGCGCGACACGGACTTCGTGGACGATCCGACGGAGATCGAGATCTACCCCGGGGCCCGTGGGGGAGCGGGGCCACGCAACATCCGGGCTCACTCGGTGCGGATGGAGGGGATGGTGGCGCATCAGGAAGTCATCCTGGGCGCCGAGGGCCAGACGTTGACGATCCGCCAAGACAGCTACGACCGTTCAAGCTTCATGCCCGGCGTCGTGCTCGCCTGCAAGCAGATCCACGCGCGACCCGGTCTTGTCCTGAGTCTCGACTCGTACCTCGACTAACGCCGAGCGCGACGAAGGCATGTGGTCGCTACGCACAGAGTGCGCAAGATCCACATGCCTTCGCCAGATTGATCAGGATGTGCTGATCAGGATGTGCTGATCAGAGCGCGCCGAGCGCCGCGTCGTAGTTCGGTTCTTGGGCGATCTCGCCGACAAGCTCGGTGTACTTGACGTTGCCGTCTGGGCCGACGACGACCACGGCGCGGGCGAGCACGCCAGCGAGCTTGCCGTCGACGAGGTTGACGCCGTAATCGTCGCCGAAGCTCGACTTGAAGGTCGACGCGGTCTTCACGTTCGCGATGCCTTCGGCGCCGCAGAAGCGGCCCTGGGCGAAGGGCAGGTCGGCGGACACGCAAAGGACGACGGTGTTGTCGAGACCAGCGGCGCGTTCATTGAATGTTCGAACGCTCGTGGCGCACGTGGGTGTGTCGACGCTGGGGAAGATGTTGAGAACAACGTTCTGACCGACGAGGTCGGCGCTCGAAATGTTGCCGAGGTCCACGCCTGCGAGGTCGAAGGACGGTGCTGAAGTCCCCACTGCGGGGAGATCGCCGGATGTGTTGACGGGGTTGCCGCCGAGAGTGACTTGAGACATGGCCAACTGTGTACCAGATCAGTGCTGAACATGCCTATGTGGCACTGCAAGCATGAGCCAATTTTGTGCGGAGGCGGGACCGTCAGATCGGTTAGCGGCGGAGGTTGCGGCCGTTGACGAGAAGGACCAGCCCGACTGAGATGCCGACTGCCCACCATTGGTAACGCTGCAGGAAGCCGAGGAAGTCGACGAGTTGGTCCTCGAAGGTCCGTGCCAGCCACCACATCAACGCCAGCCGACCGGCAATGCCGATGGCCAACAACGTGACCAACTTGACCGGCGGCGTCTGACGCACTCCGCTCAACGCCGCAACGATGTTTGACCCGGCGAAGAACGGGATCAATGCCCACTCGGCCTTGTCGAAACCTCGTTCGAACGCAAAGATCGATTCCTTGGTCATACCCAGGTACTTGGTGAACCACCCGGCAACGTCGTCGCGATAGGCGCGGCCGACGAGGTGGCACACGATAAAAGCGGAACCGATGCGAAGAAATCCGATGGCGACATAGAACGGAAGCGAGACGCCGGCGGCAAGAGTCAGCGCGAGATATCGGTTCCGTGACGACAGAAGGAGCAAACCTTCGGGATTGGTGTTGACCCACCGAGCCCACACAGCGCTGGCGATGTTGGAACAAATGACCAGGGCCACGAAGGCGGCGAGCGTGAGCGGCGCCCAGTTGGGGCGGACGTGTGGTGCAGGTTCGGGTTCAACGGCCACCGCATCGCTCACGGCGCAGAACCGTAGCGCCGACGCTTCGGGTTGCGAGAGCGGCCAGGGTGAACGGTTACATTCGACGGGATGCAAGGGCTGATGCAAGATGTTCCGTTGACGATCAACCATCTCTTCGATCGAGCCGAGCGATACCACGGGCACAAGGAGATCATCACCGCTGCTGCCGGTGGCCTCGAGCGCACGACGTACGCCGATTTTGCTCGGCGGACGCGCCAGCTGGCCGGGGTGCTCGACACCCTCGGGGTCTCTGCTGACGGGCGTGTCGCCACGTTTGCCTGGAACACGGCGCGTCACCTCGAGCTGTATTTTGCTGCTCCGTGTACCGGCCGGGTGCTGCACACGTTGAACATTCGACTGTTCCCTGAGCAATTGACCTACATCGTGAACCACGCCGATGACGAGGTGATCTTCGTTGATCGTTCGATCCTCGCGTTGCTCGCCCCGCTGCTCCACACGTTCACCAACCTCAAGCATCTCGTGTTGATGGACGACGGCAAGGGGGACATTCCCGACGACCTCGGCGGACACACCCTGCTCGACTACGAAGAGCTCATCGCAGCGGAGCAACCGATTGACTTCCCCGAGATCACTGACGAACGTCGTGCTGCAAGCATGTGTTACACCTCAGGTACGACCGGCAACCCGAAGGGCGTCGTTTACACCCATCGGTCAACGTTCATGCACACAGCTGGGGCGATGATGGTCGACAGCCTCGGTGTCCGCGAAGCCGACGTGGTCTTGCCCGTCGTGCCGATGTTCCACGCCAACGCATGGGGGCTGGCACACGCCGCTGTTGCGACCGGAGCGACGCTGGTGATGCCCGGTGCCGACTTGTCAGGCCCGGCGCTGGCCAATTTGATCGTCGACGAGAACGTGACGGTTGCCGCCGGTGTGCCAACGATCTGGATGGCGGTGTTGCCTGAGTTGAAGGGCCGTGACACTTCGTCGTTGCGGTCGATTCCCTGCGGCGGTTCCGCAGTGCCGCGCTCGCTGTCCGAGGCCTACCGGGAGCAGACCGGTCTGCCGATTCTTCAGGCGTGGGGGATGACGGAGACCAGCCCGATCGCGTCGGTCTGTCAGCTCGATGTCGATCAGCAGGAACTTTCCATCGACGAGCAAGCCGATCTACGCACCCAGGTTGGGCGCATTTCGTTCGGAGTGGAGGCCCGCGTCGTCGAGCCCGGTTCCACCAACCCGGTTTCTTGGGACGGCGAAGCGAGCGGAGAACTGCAATGCCGAGGTAACTGGATTGCCTCGGACTATTACGACGACCCGCGCTCGAGAGAGAGCTTCACCGACGATGGTTGGCTGAAGACTGGCGACGTCGCCACGGTCGATGCCCGCGGCCGGATTCGGTTGGTCGATCGCACCAAGGACCTCATCAAGTCAGGCGGCGAGTGGATCTCCTCGGTCGAACTCGAGAATGAGATCATGTCGCATCCCAAGGTGGCCGAAGCTGCGGTGGTTGGCATTGTGCATCCCAAGTGGGGCGAGGCGGCCCTGGCGTGCGTGGTCCGTTCCGATGACACACTCACCGAGCAAGAAGTGATCGAACACCTTGCCGACAAAGTGGCGAAGTGGCAGCTTCCCAAGGGCGTGCAGTGGATCGACGAGGTGCCGAAGACGAGCGTCGGCAAGTTCAGCAAGAAGACCCTGCGCGATGAGTTCGGCGGCGCGTTCATGGCTGACCAGTAAACGCTCCGACATCGTTGGTCGTGGAGGTCAGAACCGGCCGGCGTCGGTGACGCGTTGCAGGAACTCACGCGTGCGCGTCTCTTGCGGGTTGCCGAAAATCTGTTCGGGTGGACCATGTTCGAGGATGCGGCCCTGGTGGAGGAAGCACACGCGGTCGCTGATCTCACGGCAGAAGGCCATTTCGTGTGTCGCAAACAGCATCGTCATGCCGTCGGCCTTCAAGCCGCGGACGACGTCGAGTACCTCGCCGACCAACTCGGGGTCGAGCGCCGATGTGATCTCGTCGAGCAGCATGACCTCGGGGTTCATCGCAAGCGACCGGGCAATCGCCACTCGTTGCTGCTGGCCACCTGACAGCTGATCGGGGTAGGCGTCGGCTCGGTCGGCCAGACCGAGCCGCGTGAGCATCTCGACAGCGGCAGTCGTTGCCGTGGCCTTGTCGGTGCCGAGCACTTTGCGCGGACCGATCGCCACGTTCTTGGTCACGCTCATGTGCGGGAAGAGATTGAAGCTCTGGAAGACCATGCCGATGCGCCGGCGTATCGGGTCGGGGTCGAGGCCAGGCTCAGCGATGTCGACGCCATCGAAGAAGATCTCACCGTCGTCGAGTGGCTCGAGCAGGTTCGCGCACCGCAACAGCGTTGACTTGCCAGACCCCGAGGCGCCGATCAGAGTGATGACTTCGCCCTCTGCGACGTCGAGATCGATCCCGTCCAGCACCGTGTTGGTGCCGAAGGACTTGCGTACGTTGCGCAACGACAGCTTTGGCGTGCTGGAGATGCTGGAGATGCTGGAGGTCATGACACTGCAGTCGCGCCGGTTCGACGGCGCTCGCGGTTGAGGAGGTAGTCGGCGATCCGGGTGCAGGGAATCGTGACCGCGAGGAAGATCACGGCCGCAGCGACGTAGGGGGTGAAGTTGGCGAATTTGGACTTGTCGAGACCGGCCTGGCGGAGGATCTCGATGGGCCCGATCAGGCTCACGAGGGCGACGTCCTTCTGGAGCGATACGAGACTGTTCATCATCGGCGGAACGATCCGCCGTAGTGCCTGCGGGAGCACGACGGTGGACATTGTCTGACTGGTGCTCATGCCGAGCGAGCGGGCGGCGGCGCGCTGGCTTTCGTGTACGCCCTCGAGGCCGGCCCGGATCTCTTCAGAGACATAGGCCGAGTAGGACAGAACGAGGGCGGCGGTACCCCAGATCAGCGGGTTACTCCACGCTCGCGAATCGAAGAGGCCGGGGACGCCGAAGCCGATGAGGAAGATCGTCAGAATCACCGGCACGCCGCGAAAGACGTCGGTGTAGATCACCGCGGCGGCACGCAGCGGGAAAAGCGCAGGTGATCGAGTGTTGCGTGACACCGCGATCGCCAGCGACAGCGCGAAGATCAACGGCACCGACCAGGCAAAGATCTGCACGTCGAGCCAGAAGGCACGGAGCAGCCGCGGAAATGAGTCGGCAAAGATCTCGCCGTCGAAGAATGACTTTCGGACGCGATCCCAACGTGGGAGCAGCGGGATGAGTACGACGATTGCGCCGATCACGACCGACGTGCTGAGGAAAGCAATGATCAGCGAACGCTTGCGCTGACGTTGTTCATACGCCTGACGGCGAGTCCGCTGATCCATGTCGAACACAAGTTACGCCGGGGTCAGACCCCGGCGTAACTCAGGGTTCATTCAGAGATGATCGGGGCGCCGGTGTTGTCGGCGAGCCACTGTGTCTGGATGGCGGCGAGGGTGCCGTTGTCGGTGATGGTCTGAATGGCATCGTCGACGCAGCCGGTCAGTGCACTGTCCTTCTCGAGGACCATGCCGAACTGGTCGGTGTTGTCGCCCGACTCGGTCGGGAACTGACCGATCACTGCACTGCCTTCGATCTCGACGGCCGACACGAAGAGTGCGGTCGGGAGGTCGAATACTGCGGCATCGATCTGATTTGCTTCGAGCGCAGCCTTGGCACCGACGTTGTCGTCGTACACGAAGGGTTCCTGGGTCGGCTGGATGACCGACGTGATGAACTCGAGGCTGGTGGTTCCGGCCTGTGCGCCGAACTTCACGTCCTTGAGGTCAGCAATGGTCGCAGCGCCTTCAGCGGCGGAGCCGACAAGGGCGACGATCGCCTGATTGCTGGTGAAGTAGGGGAGCGAGAAGTCGATCGTCTCGGCTCGCTCAGGGGTAATCGAGAACTGCTGAAGGTTGACGTCGAAGTCCTTCGCACCAGGCTGAATGGCGGCGTCGAAGTCGGTGCGGACCCACTTGACGGCGTCAGCCGCGTAGCCCATCTCGGCAGCCACGGCGAACGCAACAGCTGACTCGAAACCGTCGCCAGATTCGGGCGTGTCTTCGATGACCCACGGGAAGAAGGCCGGGTTGCCGGTGGCCACGGTGAGCACACCGTCTTCGATGGTCGCTGAGCAGTCGCTTCCCGCTGCCTCGCTGTCGCTGGAATCGTCATCGCTCCCGCATGCAGCGAGCACGAGTGCGCCGACGGCGAGGACGGGGACGATCTTCTTAATGTTGGGTCGCATTCTTGGTTCTCCTTCAGAGGTTGTTCACGCGGGAGGCAACGCTATCCGAGGCATCAGAGCTCGGGTTGTCTGTTCGCGATCGGGACGTCCGCGGCGCAGGGTGTCAGGCGGACACGGGGTAGATTCTGCGCCCTATGTCGACGCCTACCGCAACGCAGTACTCGATCACTCTCGACGTCACCCTCGACAACGTGCCGGGTGTCCTCGGCCGTTTGTGCTCCGCCATTGGTGAGGCCGGCGGCAACATCTTCGCGATCGAAGGATTTGTCGCCAAGGGCAAGGAACTCGAGCGCGACATCGTTGTCAACTGCAGGAGCGTCGAGCACCAGCAGGACATTGTCGAGGCGGTTGTTGCGACCGACGGCGTCACGTTGGAGGAATGGCACGACCGGACATTCCGGATGCACGAAGGCGGCAAGATCGAGGTGCTTTCGCTGCTCCCGGTCGGCGATCAGGACGATTTGTCGATGGCGTACACCCCCGGCGTGGCCCGAGTGTGCAAAGCCATCGCTGCCGACGAACGCCTGGCTGATGAGTACACGATCCGCAAGAACACGGTTGCCATTGTCTCCGATGGCACCGCCGTGCTCGGTCTTGGCGACATCGGCCCGAAGGGTGCGATGCCGGTGATGGAAGGAAAGGCGCTGCTCTTCAAGGAGTTTGGCGGAGTCGATGCGTTCCCGATCTGCCTCGACGTGTCATCGCCAGAGGAGATCATCGAAACCGTCATCCGTCTCGCCCCGACCTTCGGCGGGGTCAACCTCGAAGACATCGCGGCCCCGGGCGCCTTCCAGGTCGAAGAGGCGCTGAAGGAAGCCCTCGACATTCCGGTCTTCCACGACGACCAGCATGGCACGGCGGTTGTCACGCTCGCCGCCGTCGAAAACGCGTTGCGAATCACTGGCAAGAACATGGCCGACCTCTCGATTGTCATCTCAGGAGTCGGTGCCGCCGGCGTTGCGATTGGCAAGATCTTGCTCGGAGCGGGCGCCACCAAGATCGTCGGCGTGGACAGCAAGGGTGCGGTCTACGACGGGCGCGACGGACTGAACAGCTGGAAGCAGTGGTTTGCCGAGAACACGAATCCGGATGGCAAGCAAGGCGAACTGTCCGACGTGATGCACGGCGCTGATTTGTTCATCGGCGTCAGCGCCCCTGACGTGTTGACCGTCGACGACATCGGCAACATGAACGTCGATCCGATCGTCTTTGCGATGGCCAACCCGGACCCGGAGATTCGCCCCGAGCTGGTTGGCGATCTCGTCCGCGTCATGGGAACCGGTCGAAGCGACTATCCGAACCAGATCAACAACGTGCTCGCCTTCCCCGGAATCTTCCGAGGTGCGCTCGACGCGCAGGCGACCGACATCACCGAGAACATGAAGCTCGCCGCAGCGAAGGCGATTGCCGACTCCGTTTCCGACGACGAACTCACCGAGGACAACATCATGCCGTCGGTGTTCGACCGCTCGGTCTCGATGGCGGTGGCCGCAGCTGTTGCAAAGGCAGCCATCGCCGATGGCGTCAGCCGCCTGAGCTGAGCGTTCGGGCCGTCACTGTTGCGGTCCTGAGAACAATCAGCGCAGCGTTGAGCGCCCATGCCTCCGGGCTTCTACCTTCGGCCGAATGCGGCGACTGATCGACGAGCCACGGGTCAGGCAGGGTGCGGTGCTGCTCGTTGCGCTGGTCCTGGTCGCCGCCGTCATTCTTCAGCGGCAAACGATTGTTGGTGCGATCGGGGAGATCGGGAAGCTGTCCGCAGCGACCGTGGTCGTCTTGGCGTTGCTCGGAGTGCTCGATCGAGTGTCGCGTGCGGAAGTGATCCGCTCGCTGCTGCCCGAGCTGACGTTGACGCGATCTGAGATGATCAGCGACGTTGGCGCCGCGGCAAGCAAGGGCATTCCGGCCGGTGGCCCGATCGCCACCGTGCTTCGCTGGCAACTCGCCCGTGAGCGGTGGGTCACCGGGACGCGATTCATTGTGATGCTGGTCGCCTCGGGCGTTGCAACGGCCTTCGTGAGCTGGGGATATCCACTGGTCGCGACTGTTGTTGACATGGCGGGCCGCGACGCTGACCTCGCGGACGTGGTAATTGTCGCAGTCTGCGCCGCCGTGCTCGGTGGGGCAGCGTTGTTCTGGCTGCTGATGCTGCGGTCCGAGCGGGCCCACCGTTTCATCACCGCTCGCAGCGAGTGGGTCGTGGCGCGCTGGCCGACGGTGCTCGGCGATGTCGACCCTGCAGCGTCTGACCGGGATCTCGCTGTGCGGATCGTTGACGAGATTCGCGACGGGTTGCGGTTGGTTGCGCGTCGCCCAGCCGGCTTGCTGCTGCGCACGCTGGTGGCGCAGGGGACCGGCGCAGTCATCTTGTGGGTGGCATTGCGCGGGCTGGGTGTCGGCGACGAACTCGAGCTATCGGAATATGCCCGTGTGTACTTTGTCGCCCACATCCTCGGCTCGCTCGCCCCGACCCCCGGTGGCGTCGGTGTGATCGAAGCCGGAGTGACCGGTGCGCTCGTCGCGGCCGGTGTCGACACCGAAGTGGCGCTCGCCGGTGTTCTCGTCTACCGATTCATCACCTACGTGATGCCGATCATCCTCGGGACAGCGTGGTATGTGTGGTGGCGCTTCCAACGCTCCGCAGGGGCTGCCCGAGACGCTGCCCGAGGAGCTGGCCAAGGAGCTGGCCGTGTCGATCGTTCCGTACGATCCGGGAGCGACGCGGTTCACTAGTCTCGCCGTTATGGCGCACAGCTCAACACCCGCATTCCGGACGTTTCACGCTCTTCGGATCAAGGGTTTCGCCACTGTTGACACGCTGGTTGAGATGACTGCCCTACAAGTGGGCGATGTCGAGGCGAACCTGGCGACCATGCTCGAAGCCGAGCAGGCCCAATTCCGTGAGGCCCGCGGTCTGTGGCAGCTCACGCCCGATGGTCGAGCGGCCTACCCGGGCCTGCTCGCCGCCGACCTCGCTGGCGTCGACCCCGCTGTCCTGGCGCCGTCCTATGAGACCTTTTTGGCAATCAACAGCTCCTTCAAGGAATTGTGCGGTGATTGGCAGCTCCGCGACGGTGATGTCAACGACCACAGCGATGCGGCGTACGACGCCGACGTGATCGACCGTCTTGGCGCCCTCGACGCAGCGGCTCAGCCGGTGGTCGCCGCGCTGGGTGCCGTGCTTGAGCGGCTCGAGCCGTACGCACCGCGTCTCGCGCAGAGCCTGGCACGCCTGCACGCGGGCGAGACCAACATGTTCACCGGGGTGATGTGCGGGAGCTATCACGATGCCTGGATGGAGCTCCACGAAGACCTCATCCTCACTCAGGGCATCGATCGATCGGCAGAGGGATCGTTTTAGTCAAACACGGACGCGTCATCTCCGGTTCGATGCAATAGGTTCTGTGGCGTGATGAGCACGGAAACGCCCAGGCCCGCAATCAGAGGAACGCACTGATGCCGCGCTTCGGACGTGTGTCGGTCGCGATGGTGACGCCCTTTGACGAGGTAGGCGAACTTGACATCGACGCGGCCGTCGCCTTGGCGAAATGGCTCGTCGCCGAAGGGAACGAGTCGCTGGTTGTTGCTGGCACGACAGGTGAGTCGGCGACATTGTCGATCGACGAGAAACTGACGCTCTTCGAAGCGATTGCTGCCGCTGTCACCGTTCCGGTCATTGCCGGCACGACAGGTTCGAACACACGCCAAGACATCGGTCTCACGGCTGAGGCGAGCAAGCTGGGCATTGCCGGAGTCCTCGGCGTCAGCCCGTATTACAGCCGCCCGTCCCAGACCGGCATCGAAGTGCACTTTCGGGCGATCGCATCGAGTACAGACCTCCCGGTCGTTCTCTACGACATCCCGAAGCGCACCGGTCGCAAGATGTCGACTTCGACGCTGATCCGCCTTGCCAATGACGTCACCAACATCGTCGCGCTCAAGGACGCCGCCGGCGACCCGAGCGAGACCGCCAAGGTCATCGCTGCGAGCCCGAACGACTTCGAGGTCTACTCGGGCGACTCGCCGATGAACCTTCCGCTGTTGGCGGTCGGTGCTGTCGGGGCGATTGGCGTGTGCACCCACTGGGCGGCGCCCGAGCATCTCGCAATGTTCAACGCGTGGAATCGCAACGACATCGGCGAGGCCCAACGCCTCAATCGTCTGCTCATCGAGAGCTATGAGTTCGAAGGCAACGACGATGCCCCGAATCCCGTGCAGACCAAGTCGATGATGCGCACGCTCGGCCACGCGGTCGGCGCCTGCAGACTCCCCATGGGTCCCGAACCCGACGGCACAGAAGACTCAGCCCGTACCGTCTACGCGCATCTCGTCGCAGCTCGCGCTGCGTCACACTGAACTGCCCAACCGATCGCAACTGAATCGACTTGACATGACCCAGATGTACACCGCTCCGCTCGACCCGACCGTTCCCGTACGCGTCGTCTTCCTCGGGGGGCTCGGTGAGATCGGCCGGAACTGCATGGCGATCGAGCAGGGCGCCGCCGACGACCCCGACCGGACGATCATGTTGATCGACTGCGGGCTGATGTTCCCCGACGCAATCCACCACGGCGTCGACCTGATCCTGCCCGACTTCTCGTACCTGCGCGAGAACGCGGCTCGTATCGAGGCGCTCGTCCTGACCCACGGTCACGAAGATCACATCGGTGCCATCCAGTACCTGATGCGCGACGGCGACGGCATCGGTCATCTTCGGGACAACCCGCTCCCGGTCTACGGCTCGGCCCTCGCGCTCGGTCTCGCCCGGAACCGCATCGAAGAAGCGGGGCTGATGCCCAAGATCGACATGCGGCCCGTGCAGGACGGCGAACAGATCGACGTCGGCTCCCTCCTTGTCGAGTTCATTCCCGTCACGCACTCCGTTCCCCACGCACACGCGATCGCCGTGCACACTGCGCAGGGCGTGGTGCTCCACTCGGGCGACTTCAAGATCGATCTGACGCCAGTCGACTCGCGGCGCGCCGACCTGGCCCGCATCGGCCAACTCGCGAAAACCGAAGGCATCCGCCTGCTGATGAGCGACTCGACAAACGCCGAGGAGCCGGGTTACGCCTCGAGTGAAACCAACGTCGGCGGTGTGCTCCGCTCGCTGTTCGCCCAGCAACGCGGCCGACGAATCATCACCGCGAGCTTCGCGAGCCACATCCATCGCATCCAGCAGATCGCCGACGCTGCAGTCGGCGAGGGCCGCAAGGTCGCCACGCTCGGGTTGAGCATGAAGAAGAACATCCGCCTCGGCCTCGACCTCGGCGTGTTCAAGATCCCCGAATCGTCGCTGATCGACATCGAAGAGATCAACCAGCACGATCCCGGCGACATCTGCATCATCTCCACCGGATCCCAGGGTGAGCCAATGTCAGCTCTCGGCCTGATGGCCCGCGGCGAAAACCGTTGGCTCAAGCTCAACGAACATGACACCGTGGTGCTGTCGAGTCATGCCATTCCCGGCAACGAAGGCAGCGTCAACAAGGTGATCGACGGGTTGCTCCGCCTCGGCGCCCAGGTTGTTCACTCCGGGATCATGGATGTCCACGCCACCGGGCATGCAAAGGCCGACGACATCAAGACATACCTCTCGATCGTCAACCCCGAATGGTTCGTACCGATTCATGGCGAGTACCGCCACATGGTCGCCAATGCCAAGCTCGGTGAACTGATGGGCGTGCCCGCCAACCGGATCATCCAATGCGAAGACGGCGACGTGATTGAGTTGACCGACGGAGGCCTCGCGCCGGTCGGCCGAGTGCCTGCGGGCTACTTGTACGTCGACGGCATCGTCGGCGACGTCGGACAGGGTGTCTTACGCGACCGTCAGAAGTTGGCCGAAGAGGGAGTGGTCGTCGTGGTCGTCACGGTCGACGTTCAGACCGGCAAGGTGTTGGTCGGTCCCGAAATCATCACCCGTGGCTGGGTCTATGCGCCTGAAGCCGAAGATCTGCTCGACGAAGCCTGCGACACCGTTGCTGCAAAGGTCGAACTGGCACTGAGCGAAGGGGTTCGCGACGTCGAGCAACTCGAGCGCGAAGTGCGCCGCGCTGCGGGCAAGTTCGTGAGCGAGCGCACCAAGCGCAAGCCCATGATCGTCCCCGTCGTCATGGAAGCCTGACGGTTTCGGCCAACCGGCGCCTAACCTGCGCGGCGATGGGACTCATGGACGTGCTCGGCGGACTCACTGGACCCAAGGCGCCCAAGTCTGGCGATCCACTGATGGACGCACTCCTACCGATGATGCGCAAAGGCGGGGCCATTGGCAGCCTTGGCGGATTGCTCGGCAAGTTCACGAGCGCCGGCTTGGGTGGCCAGGCCAACAGTTGGGTTGGAACCGGCGACAACGAGCCGCTTTCACCCGACGATGTCGAGCAAGCGCTCGGCGCGTTCGAAGTCGACCGGATAGCGGACGCGGCAGGCTTGACCCGTGACGAGGCCAAGAACGGCTTGGCCAGCATGATCCCCGGTCTGGTCGACAAGGTGTCGCCGGGTGGATCGCTCCCGACCGGCGACCTCGGAGCGGTGATGAAGGGCTTCGACTTCGGCCCGATCCTCAGCGCATAAACGCAGCGTGATGACCTTCGGTTCGTTCCCCCGACGCCTTGGCGCCATCGCTGTGCTGTTTGCACTCCTGGGCTGCAGCGGCAGTGCGGATTCTGACGCAGCACCGAATGGGTCACCCTTTGGGTTCGAGATTCGGGCGGCTGTGGCTGCCATCGAAGCAGAGCTCGACGGAACCCAGGAGTACTTCGAGATCACCGCAACACCCCAGCTCACCAACGTCTTCGTCGCCGTCGACGACGGAACTGCAGCTGTGCCCTACGTCTTCCTCGCAGGCGAGTTGCAGCCGCCGGGACCGACAATCGAAGGGGCCGTCGGCCAAACGTTCACTGCTGCTTCGCTTGACTTCGATGACGAGACAATTCTCGCGGGCGTCGCTGCCGACCTTCCGACGGCATCAATCGATGCCCTCAGTATCGAGGGCGGGCCCGGTGGATTCGTCCGCTACGTGATATCTGCCCGGTCGGCTCAGGGTGGGGTGCTCGATATCGTTGTGGCTCCATCCGGAGCGGTGATCGAGGTGCGTCCGCTGTGACTGCGCAATCACGCAGGTCGAGAGCGAACGGACGTTCTTCGCGGGGTCGCTGACCGCCATGACACCGGGTTGGTACGGTGGTCTCTGTCATGTCCACCTGGGGTCCGTCCAAGAAGAAGTCCGCCAAGAAGGCGCCTGGTAAGCGTTCAACGAGCGTCAACGCCTCGTCTCGATCAGCCAAGACCACGCGGTCGGCCGGTTCGAAGGGATCGCAGAACGCTGATCCCACCGAGGTGATGTCGACCGGCGGACGTCAGCAGACCGGATCAGTCCGCGACCAGACCCCGCCGGAGTTGACGCGCAGCGATCGCGCCGCTGCCGAACTGCGTGGCGCTGTCGATGGTCGTGAGCACGAGTTCCTTGGCCTCGGATTGATCGGCGCCGGGGTGCTCACCGCGCTCGCCGTCTATGTCGATCTCGCCGGCCCGCTCGGCCGCGGCATCGAAACGGTCATTGGTTGGTTTGCGGGTCTCGGGCGTCTTGCCGTGCCGCTCGTGCTGATCGCCACTGGAATCGCCTTCGTCAAAAGAGGTCGCTCGTACAGCCCGTTCCGGCTGGTGCTCGGATGGACACTGGTCGGTATTTCGTTGCTCGGTCTGCTGCATATTGTGCGCGGGCCGGACAAGATCTCTGCCGACGTCGACGAACTCGAAACTGCAGGTGGTTGGCTCGGTGCGTTGGCGGCCGAGCCACTGAGCGCCGCGCTGGCTGCGCCCGGTGCTGTTGTCATCTTCGTTGCGCTGCTGATTGGCGGAGCGCTCATTGTCACTCAGACGTCGCTGCGCACGATGGCGACATCTACCGGCGGATTCCTGTCGACGGTGCTGCGACCTGTGGGACGCGCTGCGCGGTCGGGTCTCAGCAACATCTCCACGCTGAGCAGCGACCGCGACGAAAGTGGTGAACTCCGCGGTTACGACTCGTCCGGGCATGGAACTTCTGGGGAGATACCTGGTTCGGGGGTCGCTGGCGAAGCGATGACGTTGAGCACGGGCGCTGAGGTGTACGACTTCGAAGACGACGGAGATGAGTGGGTCGAAGACGCTCCCGCGAAACCGAAACGGAAGCGGGCTGCGAAACCAAAAGCGAGCACCGGTTCCAAGGCTGGCGACGTCTCACCCGATGGCACGCACGTCGGCGACTGGGTGCTTCCGCCGACGTCGTTCCTCGATATGGCTGGCGAGCAGAAGATGGACCTGAAGGCCATCGAGAAACGCGGCGAGACGCTGCAGGAATCGCTGGCATCGCACAACGTCGACACCGAGCTGATCGGTATGACCGTCGGCCCCACCGTCACGCGATACGAACTCGAACTTGGACCCGGGGTCAAAGTCGCCAAGGTCACCAACCTGCAGAAGGACATCGCGTACGCGATGGCGGCGACCGATGTGCGCATCCTCGCCCCGATCCCGGGCCGCTCGGCCATCGGTGTCGAGGTTCCGAATCACCAACGTCAGCTCGTTGCGCTCGGCGATCTCATGGTGTCGCCCGAGGCGTTGACATCGAACAACATTCTCGACGTGGCGATCGGCAAGGACATTGCGGGCAAGGCGGTGTTCCTGGATCTCGCTGCCACGCCCCACATGCTCATCGCGGGCGCCACCGGAGCCGGAAAGTCTTCCGGCATCAACTGCATCATCACATCGTTGCTGATGCGCACGACACCCGACGACGTGCGCCTGATCCTGATCGACCCGAAGCAGGTCGAGATGGGGCAGTACCAGCGTCTCCCGCACCTATTGACGCAGCCGGTCACCAATCCGAAGAAGGCGGCCAACGCGCTCGGCTGGGCCGTCAAGGAGATGGAACGCCGCTACGACGTGCTCTCTGAGGTCGGATACCGCGACATCGGCGGCTACAACAAGTCGTTCAAGAAGGGCGAGATCGAGCAGCCCATCGGCTGGGACCCTGACAGCCCTGCGGTCTATGAGTACATGCCGTACATCGTCATCGTGGTCGACGAACTCAACGATCTGATGATGGTCGCCGCGCGCGATGTCGAAGAGTCGATCACCCGCATCGCTCAGAAGGCACGCGCGGTCGGCATCCACCTCATCGTCGCCACCCAGCGCCCGTCGGTCAACGTCATCACGGGTGTCATCAAAGCCAACATCCCTGCCCGGATGGCCTTCGCCGTGTCGTCGCTCACCGATTCACGAGTCATTCTTGACCAGCCCGGCGCCGACAAGCTCGTCGGCAAGGGCGACATGTTGCTCCTGCCGGGTAACTCCTCAGTTGCCAACCGCATCCAGGGTGCGTTCATCACCGAAGAAGAGGTCCGCAAGGTCGTGGCCCACTGGCGTGCTCAGGCGCCGGAGCCAATTCATTCCACAGCAGTCGAAGACGGCGACGACGCACCGACCGCCGACGCCAACGGTTTCGCAGGCATTGATCAGCCCGCCCTGGTACCGCCGGCGCTCGGAGCGCCCGGGGCCGCTCCGATGTCGACGGGAACGATGGATCTCACCTCCGACGCCAACGCATTCTCCGCAGGCGAAGAGGACGAAGACACCGTGATGATGCGCCAAGCAATGGAGCTCATCGTGCGCAGCCAACTGGGTTCCACGTCAATGCTGCAACGCAAGCTCAAGGTCGGTTTCGCTCGGGCAGGTCGCATCATGGACCTGCTCGAAACACGTGGTGTTGTCGGTCCGAGCGAAGGCTCGAAGGCTCGCTCGGTCTTGATGACCGTCGAAGAGTTTGAACTGCTGCAGCAAAACGGCCAACTCTGACGGGTGCGCGTCTGCGGGCGCCGGTGTGATTGGCTTGGGGCATGGCACATATCGACCTGCAGCCAGAACTCACCGAGATCACCGACGGTTTGCGCTTTCCAGAGGGCCCGATTGCGATGCCGGACGGCTCGGTGATCGTGGTCGAGATGTTCTCCGAATGCCTGACCCGGGTCCGACCGGACGGCACCAAGGAGCGCGTGGCCGACACGCCTGGTGGCCCGAACGGCGCAGCCATTGGACCTGACGGCGCGATCTATCTCTGCAACAACGGCGGATCATTTACGCCGATCGAACGCAACGGACGCTCACAGCCCGGACGATTCGACCCGAGCCGGCACCTTGGTGGCAAGATCCAACGCGTTGACCTGCACGACGGGTCCGTCACCGATCTGTACACCGAGTGCCAGGGCCGGCCGCTCCGGGCCCCGAACGACCTCGTGATGGACGGCCACGGTGGATTTTGGTTCACCGACCACGGCATCCGCGACCATGGCGCCCGGACGGCGGACCTCACGGCGATCTACCACGCAGCATGCGACGGGTCCGAGATCACCGAAGCGATCTTCCCGGTCGATGGTCCGAACGGCATCGGCCTGTCGCCGGAGGGGACCACGCTCTACTGGGCCGAGACCCATACGGGCCGTGTGTTCGAACGACAGCTCGAGGAGCCGGGGCGCCTTGTCCCAGGTGGGCGTCCCTCGGTCCTGCACGGACTCCCAGGACATCAACTCCTCGATTCGCTCGCCGTCGACCACGACGGCTGGGTGTGCGTCGCCACGCTGCTGAACGGTGGGATCACCGCAATCTCCCCCGATGGTGAACACACCGAGCACCACGCCACCGGCGACATGTTCACGACCAACATCTGCTTCGGCGGCGACGATATGACCACAGCGTTTGTCACGTTGTCAGGAACCGGCAAGCTGGCGTCATTCCACTGGCCGCGGTTGGGCCTACGACTTGCACATCAGTAGTCGACGATCTGCTCGAGGGCCTCGATGAGACGGCGGGCTCTCTACGGCGCGTCCCACTCCGCGAGCGGGCACCTGGGCAGATAGCGTCGCCGGAATGGTGCAGCGGTTTTATGTCGAGACCTTGGGCTGCCCAAAGAACGATGTCGATTCCGACAAGCTCGTCGGAGCGCTGCTCGCAGACGGTATGGAGCCGACCGATGATGCTGGAGCGGCTGATCTTGTCGTCGTCAACACGTGCGCATTTATCGACGAAGCGCGTCGAGAATCAATCGACACGATCCTTGCGCTTGATGAGCAGCGCCTCGACGGGTCCAAGCTAGTGGTCACCGGCTGTATGGCCGAACGCTACGGTGACGAACTCGCCGCCGAATTGCCAGAGGTCGATCAGGTCGCCGGGTTCGGGCAGGCATTCAACATCAAGATCGCTGAACGAGATGGCCGAGAAGTGCCGAGCCGAGGTGCTGGTTCGCGCAAGCTGATTCCCGTGTCGGAAGCGCCGCTGCCGTCGTTCGATCTGCTCAATCTGCCGCGACCGAAGTCTGCTGTCCCGTGGGCTTACATCAAGATTGCTGAAGGCTGCGATCGCTCGTGTGGGTTCTGTGCGATTCCGAGTTTCCGAGGTCCGCAGCGCAGCCGTGATGTCTCTGCGATTCTCACCGAGGTCGAGCAGTTGCAGGCGCGCGAAATTGTGTTGGTGGCCCAAGACCTTGCGTCGTACGGCAAGGACCGTCCCGATGAGATGGGTGCTGGCTCGATCGTTCCGTTGATCGATGCCGTGGCCGCCGAAGTCGACCGAGTCCGGCTGCTCTACTTGTACCCGAGTGATCTCACCGACGGCTTGATCGACTCGATCTGTCAGACAGGGGTCCCGTACTTCGACCTGTCACTGCAGCACGTCAGCAAGCCGTTGTTGCGCAAGATGCGTCGTTGGGGTGATGGTCAGCGATTCCTCGACCGCATCGCCGACATCCGCGAACGCGAGCCTGACGCAGCGTTCCGCAGCAACTTCATTGTCGGGTACCCGAGCGAGACAGAAGACGATCATGACCAGTTGCTGCGGTTCGTCGAAGAGGCACAGCTTGACTGGTGTGGCTTTTTCTCTTACAGCAATGAAGCCGGTACCTATGCCGCTGACCTGGTCGCCCAGGGCGAAGGTGTTGTCCCCGATGGTCTGATGCACGAGCGGCTTGGCGAGCTTCGGGCGCTCCAGGACGACATCACCGCGGCCCGTCGAGATGACCTGATCGGCTCAACGATGAACGTGCTCGTCGACAGTTCGGGTGTCGGCCGGAGCCATCGCGAGGCGCCCGAGATTGATGGCATCGTGCACGTCGGGCAGAATGTCCCGGTGGGAGAGTTCGTCGACGTCGAGATCGTTGACGCGCTGGGGCCCGATCTCGTGGCCGCCGGTGTCGACGTTGCGTCGCTCGATGAGGACGAGGCCGAGGCCGGCGAGCGCTGATGAATACCACCGCGGCGGTGCCGAGCGAAGGGTTGTCGATCGCCAGTTGGGCCAATGCGATCACGACCGCACGGCTCTTGCTCTCGCCGGTGATGTTCTGGATCATCCCCGATCAGCCAGGCGGGGCTTGGATCGCGTTTGGTTTTTGGTTTGTGCTGTGCGTCAGCGATGGCATCGACGGGTATGTCGCTCGCCGCCGGGGCCCGACCGCTGCCGGAGCATTTCTTGACCCGCTCGCCGACAAGGTGCTCGTACTCGGCGCGATGTTCACCCTGGTCAGTACCGGTGTGTTCTGGGTGGTGCCGGTCATCATCATTGCGGCCCGCGAACTGATCATCAGCGTCTATCGCGTCGTGGTGAGCGGCAAGGGCATCAGCGTCCCGGCGTCCCAGCTGGCGAAGTACAAGACGCTCGCCCAGCAGCTCGCCGTCGGGTTTGCTCTGCTGCCGTGGACGGCGTTGGATGCCACCTGGCTCTGGAAGGGCCTGCTCTGGGCGGCGGTCGTGCTGGCCCTGATCAGTGGTGCGCAGTATCTCCACTACGCGCGCAACCCACAGAACGCGTCGTCAGCAACACCGGTCAGTACCTGAGACGAGTTGCCAATGGGGTCGGGCCCGGTTCGTCACTCCTGACACACTGCGTCGATGCGCTGTGATGTCCTCGCCGTCGGTACCGAACTCCTGCTCGGGCAGATCATCGATTCGAACTCAGCGTGGATCGGTGGCGAACTCGCTGCCAGTGGCATCGACTCACTCGTGCAGGTCAAGGTCGGCGACAACGTCGGGCGCATCGAGGCGCAGCTCAGTCGCATGCTCGTCGACGCTGATGCAGTCATCATGTGTGGGGGACTGGGACCGACGCACGACGACCTGACGCGTCATGCCATCGCGAACGTGATGGGTGTCGAACTGGTCGAAGACGCGATGCTCGTCGACACGATTCGGCAAATGTTCGAGTCGCGTGGCCGGACGATGGCGGAGAACAACCGACGCCAGGCCGAAGTGCCGGTCGGGGCGGCAATCATCTCCCAGACCCGAGGCACTGCTCCGGGGCTGATTTGCCCCGTCACCGTCGACGGTGTCGACAAAGTGGTCTATGCGGTTCCTGGCGTGCCGCATGAGATGCGCGACATGCTCGAACGGGCGATCATTCCTGACCTGCTCGAGCGCAGCGGCGAGACAGCGGTCATTGCGTCGCGAGTGCTACGCACCTGGGGTGAGAGCGAGAGCGGTCTCAACGAGAAGCTTGAGCACGTGATCGAGCAGCTCGAAACGCCGGACACTCCCACGTTGGCATTTCTCGCCAGTGGTTGGAATGGCCTCAAGGTTCGTCTCACCGCGAAGGACGCAACGCGTGACGGTTGCAGTGCGCAACTCGACCAGTGGGAGGCGGTGGTTCGCCACGAGATCGACGACCTGATCTTCGGGACGGACGATGACACGATGGAGTCGGTCGTGCTCGACCTGTGTCGCCAGCGCGGTCTGACCCTTGCAGTCGCCGAATCGGTCACCGGCGGCCTCGTTGGTGGTCGACTCACTGACATTCCGGGTTCGAGCGATGTGTTCAGAGGTGGAGTCATCAGCTACGCCACCGAGGTCAAGCAGACCCTGCTTGGTGTGGGCGAGGGGCCAGTGGTCAGCGAAATTGCCGCACGGCAGATGGCAGTGGGTGTGCGCGACCGATTGGGTGCCGATATCGGGCTGTCGTTGACCGGCGTGGCTGGTCCCGCTGAGCAGGACGGACAACCGGTCGGAACACTTTTCGTCGGGATGGTCGGGCCTGGCTTCGAGGAGGTCCGGCAGGCCAACATGCCGGGTCTACGCGAGTTGATGCGGCAGTTCTCCGTCATCACTGCGCTGGGGTTTCTTCGACAGCACCTCATCTGATGGCGCGTGCCGGCTCTGCCTTGGTGCCACCCGTTGACAGCGTTCCGTGGCTACCGTCAGGGGTCCCGGAAGGCTGACGACGATGACGAACGACTGGAATGCAGGATGGCCAGCGGCCGCCAACGGCCCCGCTGGTCGGCCGCCGCTCAGTCCACACGAGGAGCGTCAGCGCAATGTCTTGATCGCGTTGAGTGTTGCCGCAGTACTCGTGCTGATCGCCGGGATGATCGCGTTCGTCGCTTCACAGGGTGGTGGTGACGCCGCGGCACCGTCAACGGTGCTCCCGACATCGGTGCCGACCAGCGAACCAGCGACCACCACGACGCAAGCCACGACGACCACGGTTGCGTCCACAACGACGACGCCGTCGACCACACTGCTACTGCCGGCGAACGCGGAGGCGGGAGAAGATCTGCTTGTCGATCGGGCGGCCGAGTTCGTGTTGACCGCCGAGAATCTCGCCGAGGGCACGCCGGATGACGCCGTTCGCTGGACGCAAACAGCCGGCCCGGATGTGACGACCGGTGTTGGCAGTTTGCTCGGCATCGAAGCGGTCGTGACTGCGCCGCTGGACGTTTCAACGCTTGCGTTCACGCTCGAGGTTGCCGGCACCGATGGAGTCGCAACAGACGATGTCATCGTCCGGGTGTTGGAAGACGCAGATCAAGCGGTGTTCGTCGACGGCGAACGTGGCGATGACAGTGCTGCTGGGTCGATTGATGCACCCGTGCGGAGCTTGGCCGCGGCCGTCGAGTCGGCCCCTGGACGAGACGTCTACGTGCGGAGCGTGGGGACGTATGACACCACGGCGGCCTCCCTCGAGTTAAGCGACGGGATGAGCATGTACGGCGGGTTCGATGAGAATTGGATGCGCAACGTCAATCAGCGTGTCGTCATCAACGGAGCAGCGATCGCCATTCGTCTGGCAGGATCATCCGAGCGCTGGTTGTCTGCGATCGAGGTCACCGCTGGCAACGCTGCGGCGGGCAGCAACTCAGCAGGCGTGCTGGTGCAAGATGCGGGCACGATCAGCGTGCTCGACAGCCGGATCGTCGGTGGCGACGGTGGCATTGGCGTGGATGGCAGCTCAGGCGGAATGAGCTCGGGCATCTTTGTCAGTGGGGCGACCGAGGTGCGGATCGAACGATCAACCGTCAATGCCGCACGCGGCGGCGGCGGCGGCGATGGCGTGGCCGTTGAGGCCCTGGCAGACACTGCGTCGGCTGGCGGGAACGCGAGTGGCCGTGATGCCGGCTCTGGCGGCGGTTCAGGCGCCACCGCTGGGGGGCGCGGTGGCGACGGCGGTAACACCGGTGGCGGTTCCAGTGCCCCGGGCGGCGGTGCGGGCGGGGCAGGTGGCTCGCCGGATGGTCAAGCTGGGCGTGGCGGCGCAGGGGGCAATGGGGGCCCCGGTGGGAACGGCGGTGTGGGCTTGGCCCAGGCCGATGAGGACGCGACGATGCCGATTGGTCGCGAGGGCGCTAGTGGTGAAGTCGGATCGCCGGGCGCAGGTGGATCGGGCGGTGGTGGTGGAAACGGACCGCTTCTTGTCAGCGGTGGTGGCGGCGGAGGCGGCGGTGCCGGAGGTACTGCAACCGAGGGAGCCGCGCCCGGTGGCGGTGGTGGTGGATCGATTGGACTGTGGACAGTGGGCGTTGAACGTTTGGTCGTCATTGAGTCGCTGGTCGCCGGCGGGCGCGGCGGCAATGGCGGCTCAGGTGCACTCGCGAACCTCGCTCAGGCTGGAGGGGTCGGCGGCAGCGGCGCCGAAGGCGCCAGCGGACTGCTGGCCGACGGCGGTAACGGCGGTGGCGGCGGCGGTGGTGGTGGCGGCGGAACCGGTGGCCAGGGTGGTGGCGGCGCGGGCGGCCCCTCGTTGGGGATGCTGACCACTCGGGTCGTGATCGTCGAGGTCTCGGCCACCACAGTGCGGGGTGGAAGCGGTGGCAACGGTGCCGATGGCGGCGTCGGTGGCGCTCCAGGCCTCGGCGGTGCCGACGGGAATGGTCGGAGTGGTAGTGCCGGCGGCGTACCCGCCAACGATGTGAACGCCACCGCTGGTGCCGGCGCCTCCGGGGGCTCGTCGTATGGATGGTTCGACGACAGTGCTGCGAATCAGGTTTTCGACGCCGCCGAGTTTGTCGCGGGCACTGCAGGCCGTGGCGGTAATGGCTCGACTCCGGGTGGCACAGGATTCCAGATGTCGGCCAACGTCTGAGGTGTTGGTTTCCGTCTCTGACGGAACGAAGCGCATCAGCGCCGTGCGGATACGATTGTCCTTGCTACGCCTCCGTAGCTCAGTGGATGAGAGCAGCGGGTTTCTACCCCGTCGGTCGCAGGTTCGAGTCCTGCCGGGGGCGCCAAATCGTGCGCGAAGACCCTCCGACGTGTGTTCAACAGAGTCGAGCATCAGGCCGGAGTTCGGAACGGGGTCTGCTGCCGTTATCCTTGTCTTTCGCTGTGGGGACCGGATTCGCCGTGTTGCCACTCATCGACCCCCAAAGAGGTTCTGCGTGAAATACAAGAAGGGCGAAGTCGTCATCTATCCCCAGCACGGTGCGTGCAAAGTCGAGGGGACCAAGAAGATGGAGTTCTTCGGTGAGAAGCAGGACTACCTGATCCTCACCACGGTCATCAACGAGATGACTTTGCGTGTGCCTGTCGACAAGACTGACGAGGTCGGGGTTCGGCCACCCGTGTCGGCTGACGAACTTGAGGACCTCGTGTCCGTGCTCGCGAAGCCTGACCCGCGCGTACCAAGCAACTGGAGCCGACGCTTCAAGAACCACCAGGAAAAGCTGAAGAGCGGCGACGTGTATCAGGTGGCCGAAGTCGTTCGAAACCTTGCTGCTCGCAACCGTGACGCCTCGCTGTCCGCCGCCGAACGCACGATGTACGAACGGGCTCGCGTCAACCTCGTGTCCGAGATTTCACCCGCTCTCAAGGTTTCGGCCGAGGATGCAGAGATCTACCTTGACGAGGCACTGGCCAAGGGCGTGCTCAAAGACGGCGAAGAAGAGACACCGAAGAAGAAAAAGAAGTGATGGCGCGGGGCGAATGCGCCCCGCCTCGCTTCACTGCGATTCACGCCGGACACTGTGAGGTGTCAGCGCCCGGCTTGTCCGAACAGCTGCCTCTCGGGAGCGCTTCAACGATGGTCCGCGGTGGTAGTGACGTACGTGCGGTTGTGACCTGAAAGACTCAGGGATCATGAGCGACGACACCGCACCAGCCTCAGGCCAGAACCCCGTAGACGACCGAAAGAAGATCGCCTTTCTCGGTACAGGCGTCATGGGCGCTCCGATGGCGCGCCACCTGAAGCGGTCCGGTCACGACCTCGTCGTCTTCAACCGCACGGCAGCAAAAGCGTTGGCGTGGGTCGCGCTGAACGGTGGTCAGGCTGCACCGACGCCGGCCGAGGCTGCCGAAAGTGTCGACATCGTGATGATGTGTGTCGGCAACGACGACGACGTGCGTGAGGTCGTGTTCGGCGAGACGGGTGTGCTGTCGTCGATGGCGCCCGGATCGATCCTCGTCGATCACACCACGGCCTCAGCAAGCCTCGCCCGTGAATTGTCTGCGGCGTGCGAAGAGCAAGGGATCGGGTTTGTCGATGCGCCTGTCTCCGGTGGACAGGCCGGCGCAGAGAACGGACAGCTCACCGTGATGTGCGGCTGCGACGACGTCGAGGTGTACGAACGAGTGATCCCGGTGATCGGTGCGTTCGCCAAGCAGTGTGCGCTCCTCGGGCCGTCGGGGTCTGGCCAACTCACGAAGATGGTCAACCAGATCTGTATCGCCGGACTGGTGCAGGGCCTCGCCGAAGGGTTGAACTTCGCGGAACGCGCCGGCCTGGACATCGCTGAGGTCGTTGGTGTCATCGGCAAGGGGGCCGCACAGAGCTGGCAAATGGACAACCGCGCGGGCACGATGGCCGATGGCGAGTTCGACTTCGGATTCGCAGTCGAGTGGATGCGTAAGGACCTCGGCATCTGCCTCGAAGAGGCCGAGCGCAACGGCGCCCGCTTGCCGGTGACCGCCGTCGTTGATCAGATGTACAAGCAGGTCGTTGCACGCGGCGGCGACCGCTGGGACACCAGCAGCTTGATCGACCTCCTCCGCAACGCCTGATTGGCCGATCTGGGCCGGGCGCAGCTTGTCGTGCGCCGAGCGGGGATGGGTCAGCCGACCGCCTCGGCCAGCACGTCGACGATGGTGTCGATCTGTTCGTCGGTCGTGACGAATGGCGGACAGTAGGTGATGGTGTCGGTGCCGATCGCCCGGGTAATCACCCCGGCTTGGATCATGGCATCGCGCAACTGCACGGCGTTCTGGTCGTCGCGCAGACCCACTGCGAACACGGCCCCCACGCCGCGGACGTGATCGACGCCGCCGTCGTCGGCAATAGCTCGGAGTCCGCGCTCGAGCCGGTAGCCCATCCCGCTGGCGGCCTTCAGCAGGTTGTTCTTCTCGAGGATTTCGATGTTCTTCAGCCCGGCCGCGCAGGCCGTGGGGTGGCCGGAGTAGGTGTAGCCGTGGCGCAGGATGAAGTCGCGATCTGATTCGAGTGCTTCGCTGACTCGCGGTCCAACGATGACGCCACCGAGTGGCAGATAGCCCGAGGTGACCCCCTTGGCGAATGCGGTGAGGTCTGGCACGACATCGAAGTGATCTGCTGCGAACCATGTGCCAAGACGGCCAAATCCGGTGATCACCTCGTCGAAGATCAACAGTGCGCCATGCTGGTCGCAGAGTCGGCGGGCTTCGTCGAGGTAGCCCTCGTTGGGCGGGTAGACGCCAGCCGCGCCCTGGACAGGTTCGGTGAGGACGGCCGCGACGCGGTTCGAGTTTTCCGCCATCAGCATCGACAGTGCCTCGATGTCGTCGGCCGGTACCTGCACCACGTCATCGAGCAGCGTCCCGTAGCCCTCCTTGTTGAGTGGGAGACCCTGCGCGCTGGTTCCGCCGTAGTTGGTGCCGTGGTAGCCACGGACGCGAGAGATGATCAAGCGGCGTTCGGGCTGGCCGTCGAGGACTTGGGTCAGCCGGGCCAACTTCATCGCCGAATCGATTGCCTCTGAACCGGAGTTGGTGAAGAAGACTCGAGCGTCGGGCATCGGGGTCAGACTGGCGATTTTCTCGGCCAGTTGGTCGGCGGGGCCGTTGGTGAAGGGGTCGAAGCATGAGTAGGCCTCGATTTGACGAATCTGACCAGCGATTGCGTCAGCCATATCACCGCGTCCGTGACCGATCTGGCAGTACCAGAGGCTGGCCATCGCGTCGATCATCTCGTGGCCGGTGTGATCCCAGACAAGTGATCCCTTGCCGTGTGTGATCGACGGGAATCGCTCACGGCTGGGCTTGGCGAATGGGTGCAGAAAGGCGCCGGGCATGGCTCCATTGTGCCAGTCCGGGCCGATGAATGCCGGTGCGTGTACATGAATCTGCACCACCATTCGGTCTTGGGTCGACACAGCGACCGGCCACTAGCCTGGACTGCCATGCAGAAGCCTGAGATCACCATCCCCGCCGAAGATCCGCCCGCAGAGCTCGTCATCGACGACATCACCGTGGGCGACGGCGACGAAGCTGCCGCCGGCCAGGGCGTCACCGTGCACTACGTCGGCGTGTCATGGTCGACCGGTGCCGAGTTCGACGCGTCGTGGAACCGCATGGAGCCATTCCGCTTTGGCCTCGGCCAGAGCCAGGTCATTCAAGGCTGGGACGAAGGCGTGCAGGGGATGAAGGTCGGTGGCCGTCGCCGTCTCACCATTCCGCCGCATATGGGTTATGGCAATGCTGGCGCTGGTGGTGTCATCGCAGGCGGCGAGACCCTGGTCTTCGTCGTCGATCTTCTCGCCGTCGGCTGACAGTCGACGCTCCGAACACCACTGGATATCGCAACGTGTGAACGCGTGAGGTCGGTGCGCCCGAGCGGCGCATCTGCCTTACGCGTTGTGCGTCGCGGGGTTTGCAGAAGCGACCATCGCGGGCGCGACGCCTTGCTCGAACTTGGAGACGAATCGGTACCGATCGCCGCGGATCGTGGTCGTGCGCCATTCGATTGGGCGACCATCGGCGACGCTGAGTCGTTCGAGAAAGAATGCTGCCTCGCCGCGTCGCATGTCGAGCAACGTTCGTTCCTCTGGCGTGGGGAGGAGCGGCGCGATGCGTTCCCATCCTGCGTTGGGGCGGACCCCGCAGCGCTGTTCCAACTCGTCGTACAGCGCTGTCCGCTCGAAGTCGCTGGTCAACAGCGGCCTTGCGACTTCCATCGGGAGCCATGCCCGGTCGATTGCGAGCGGTTGGTCGTCGGCGCATCGGAGGCGTTCGAGATAGAGCAGGGGAGCGTCGGGTGCCAGCTCGAGTTGTGTGGCAATGGTGGGGTTGATGTCCTCGCGGAGCTCCAGCACCTGGCTGCGTTGGACTGCTCCTGAGGATTCGACGGAACCGAAGAGGCTGTACAACGCGCCGAGGGGTTGCTCGAACTCGGTGCGGTTGACGACGGTGCCGCGGCCACGTTCGCGGCGCAAGATGCCCGAACGGTTGAGGTGTCCGATTGCCTCGCGGACCGTGTGTCGGCTGACGCCGTACTGCTGGACCAGTTCGTGGTCGGTGGGAAATCGCTCGTCGAATTCGCCGGCGTCGAGCCGCTGCTTGAGGTCGGATTCGAGCTGCGCCCACAGGGGCAGAGGATTGGAGCGATCGAGCGCCACGGGTTCCTTTCGTCGCCCAGCGCATGGCGCTGGAAAGATACGGACAAACAGACTCTACTCATCTCCTGGCCCGGTTGGCCGACGATCTGCGTGGACTTTTCCGAGAAGGTTTGCGTCTGCCCAGTTCACTGAGGTTGCAATATGTCCGTACATATTGTACGGTTGTCTGTACATGAGACGAACCACACATCAATGAGGCTGCAGCATGAGCGGTGAAATCATCGCCATCGTGCTTGGACTGCTCGTCGGGGGCTCACTCGGCGCCCTCGGTGGCGGGGGGTCGACCCTCGCGGTTCCAATCCTCGTGTTCGTCGCTGGAATGCAGGCCCAGGACGCAACCACTGCCTCGCTCCTCGTGGTCGGCATTGCCTCAGCGTTCGGAGTGGTCGGCCACTTCCGCAACGGCAATGTCCGGCTTGGCGCAGGCATTGCGTTCGGCCTTGCCGGCATCTTTGGATCCCGAGTCGGAACGCTCATCAACCGACAAATCGACGAGCGGGTGCTGCTCGGTGCGTTCGCGGTGCTGATCCTGTTTGTTGCTGTACGGATGTATCGGAGTGTCGGTGCGAAGTCTGCCAAGTCGGTGGAGATTGAGCCGGTCCCCGACGCTGAGGTCGGAGGCGCCACCCTCGTTGCGGCCCGACCGATAGCAAAACGAACCCGCCAGCACCTCTCGATAGCAGCGCTGTCGAAGCTCGCTGTCGCTGCAACCGCCGTCGGGTTGCTCACCGGTCTGTTCGGCGTCGGGGGCGGATTTGCCGTCGTCCCAGCGCTCACCCTGTTGCTCGGCTTCCCAGCGAAGGAAGCGATCGGTACATCACTGGTCGTCATCGTCATCAACGCCGCAATGGCACTCGCCATGCGCAGTGGCGACCTCGGCTTTGACTGGGCAGTCGTCCTGCCATTCCTTGTCACCGTCACGATCGGTGTCGTCGTCGGCGCCCGAGTGACTGCCGACGTCGATGCTGATCGCCTGACCCGAAGCTTCGCTCTGATGCTTGGGGTAGTCGGGATCTACACCGCTGCTTCCACCGTCCTCGGCGTCTGACGCCGGCCTCATCCCGCAAGCCATATCAATCGAAGATTCCAACCAGGAGACTCACATGACCAGCACCCTTCACCGTCCAACAGGCGCACTCGGCACCGACGTAATCGACGCAGCGACGCTTCGCCAACTGCTTGCCGACGACCCGGGCCTCAGAATTCTCGACGTCAGAAGCGGCGCTGAGTTCGCCAGTGTCCACATTGGTGGGTCCTACAACGTTCCCCTCGACACGCTCGCGGAACACGCCAGTGACCTCGCCGATGTGGACCACCCGGTCGTGCTCGTGTGCAAGTCTGGCGCTCGAGCCGACCAGGCGCACACCACGCTCAGCAATGCCGGCAAACAACAACTGCATCTGCTCGACGGTGGTCTCGACAGTTGGACGGCGAGCGGAAACGACGTCGTTCGTGGGTCGTCGAAGACCTGGGCATTGGATCGTCAGGTCCGCTTGGCTGCCGGGTCGCTCTCACTCGTCGGGATGTTGCTGTCGGTCGCCGTACCGCGAGCGAAGTGGCTCGCTGGAGCCGTGGCGGCGGGGTTGACGTTCTCGGCAGTGTCCAACACCTGCGCGATGGGCAATGCGCTTGGGCGACTGCCCTACAACCGTGGTGCCGGGTGTGACATCGAGGGCGTGCTCACAGACATGCAGGCAACATCATGATGTCCTCGTATCGGAACCATCCAATCAACGACTACGCGTCGGTAGTGGATCCAGACACGCAGTTCATCGATGTCCGTCAGCCCACCGAAGTGGTGGATGGCAGCATGCCGACGGCAAGCAACATCCCACTCGACCAACTCGCCGACCGGCTGGCTGAACTCGATCCGACTCAGCGCACGGTTGTCCTGTGCCGGAGTGGCGGTCGGAGTGCGCAAGCGGCCCATTTTCTCGCTGGCGCTGGGTTCGTTGACGTCGTCAATCTCACGGGTGGCATACTTGAGTTCTCTGAAGGAGCACAACGATGAAGTTCACGCAGTATTACCTCGATTGCCTCTCGCAGGCGTCGTATCTGATTGGTGACGAATCGTCAGGTCGAGCAGTGGTGGTCGACCCGCGTCGAGACACCGACGAATACGTCCGCGACGCAGCTGAGGCCGGTCTCACGATCGAATTGATCATCGAGACGCACTTTCACGCCGACTTCTTGTCGGGCCACCTCGAGCTTGCCGCAGCCACCGGCGCGGAGATCGCGTTTTCCTCGGTTGCGGAGACTGAATTCTCGTCGCGGAAACTCGCCGACGGCGAACGCATCGAACTCGGAGAGATCGTTCTCGAGATCCGGCACACGCCCGGGCACACGCCCGAGTCGGTCAGCATCGTGGTGTGGGAGCACGCCGACGATGCCGAGCCCTACGGTGTGCTGACCGGCGACACGCTGTTTATTGGTGACGTCGGCCGACCCGATCTGCTGTCCTCGATTGGATTCACCCGCGAAGAGCTCGCCGCACAGTTGTACGACAGCCTGCACGACAAGCTGCTCAGGTTGCCCGACGCAACCAAGGTGTATCCCGCGCACGGCGCAGGGAGCGCCTGCGGTAAGAACCTGTCGACCGACACGTGGTCGACGATCGGTGTGCAGCGCACCACGAACTACGCGCTGCTCGCTGACGACAAGCAAGCCTTCTTTGATCTGGTGACTGAGGGCCAGCCCCCAGCGCCGAGCTACTTCATCTACGACGCCGTGCTGAATCGGCAAGACCGGGGACTGCTTGACGAGCATGCATCGCCGGAGGCGGTTGATCTCGATGGCTTCGACCGGCTGGTCGAGGGCGGAGCAATGGTCATCGACGGGCGTGATCCCGACGAGTTTGCCCATGGGCATCTCGCCGATTCGATCAACGTCGGGCTCAACGGCCGCTACGCCGAGTTTGCCGGCTCGGTCATCCCGAGCGACGTCGACATCCTGTTGGTCGTCGGTGATGGATTCGAAACCGAAGCCAAGAATCGTCTCGGCCGTATCGGTTTCGACCGCGTCGTCGGCTTCCTCGAACACCCGCTCGCTGTCATGGCGGCACATCCCGATCGGGTCGAGCGGGCCTCGCGGCTGACTGCGGTCCAGTTCAGTGAACAGCGCGATGGCATCGAAGGGCTGCAGCTCGTCGACATTCGCAACCCGGGCGAGCTCGAACATGGCACGATCGAAGGGGCCGCAACCGTTCCTGTCGGTCAGCTTCCAGCGCGGATCAGCGAACTCGACCCAGCAGCTCCAACCGTGGTCTATTGCGCCGGTGGATACCGCTCGTCGGTGGCAGCGAGCGTGCTGCGCCAAGCGGGCTTCTCTGATGTGTCCGACATCATCGGTGGATACGGGGCTTGGCAGGAAGCGATGGCGTCGACGTCGAGCTGAGCGTCACGCGACCGTCGTCACTCGGTGACCAGCGGCAACCCGGCGTCCTGCCAGGCAATGATCCCGCCGTCGACGTCATCGACGGCGCTGAAGCCGAGTGCAGTCATGAGCGCTCCGGTCTGGCCGCTCCGATTGCCTGAGCGGCAATACAGCACGTAAGGCACGTTGGGATCGAGCTTCGCGAGTTCGGAGGCGAAGTCGTCGCGATAGAAGTCGATCATCACCGCGCCTTCGATGTGGCCTTCGGCGAACTCTGCGGGCGTTCGTACGTCAAGGATCACCAGATCGTCGGGCGGGGTGGCGATCGTCGCGGCTGCATCGTCGGGTTGGACAAGCTGGATGCCTGCTGCAGCGGAGGTGGCGGCATTTGGTGGCTCGGTATCGGAGGTCGAGGCAGCGTCCGAGCCGCAAGCGGACAGGGTGAGTACGACGAGGACGGCGGCAGAGAGCACAGATCGAGACGAGTTCACGAGCTC